>CAISPW010000223.1 GCA_903887465.1 uncultured Oscillochloris sp.
AGATTGCCAGCCTCGCTGGCAATCTTCGCGACAGAGACGGCCGCGATCCTGAGGATGCGGCTACACCACATCCTTAGACTTAGCCATCGCCCGCTGGCGCGCGGCGACGGCCAGCGCCTTCGCCTCCTTCGCACCGTGCTTCTTGATCGAGAAGGTGGTGCGCCCACGCTTCCCATTCACCGACCATGTGGCCTCATAGACCTGGTGGCCGCCGCGCTCACGCCGGTGGATGCCCGCATTCGGCGCGGGCGGCGCGCCGGGGCGGGGCTTGCCCAGCTCCCGAGTCATCTGGTCGCGCCACTCGATGGCCGCCGACAGAGCCGACAGCCGGTCGCCATAGATCCCGTCGCTAAACAGCTTACTGCGGGCCTCGCCCCTCCAGCGCACGCGCACAAAATAGCCCTGGGACTTCGGGTAGTCCATGCGCGTGATGTTGAGATAGCGGGTCGTCTTGATCTTGCGCCCCTGGGGGGCCGGTTGGCGCTGCGGGGTGGGGGGAGGCACCTCGACCGGCGGGCAGCGCGGTGGCGAGACTTCAGTCAGTGGGAAGTTGCTCAGCGGTGGGTAAAGATTTTCGGGGAGACGGGCGGATGCCTCGCGCACAAGCGAGTCCCATTGGGCGTCGTCGTTGGGGTTGACCACTCGACGCCGGTGCGGTACTGACTTCATAAACTTTCATATAATCACAATGCGAACTGCGTGCCCCTAGCATACCACGAACACAAAATCACGTTGCAACACCCGTAGGGCGCAGCAGGGCGGATGCAACGGCGCTGGATCTGCGCCCCAGACCGCGCTTTTTGGTGGTTTCTGGCGGTGAAGCCGCCAAAAACCACCAAAAAAAGATCTTTGTAATCATGCGGCGCTACGTCGCCGCTACGCCATACCATCCCCGGCCAGCAGGGCAGCACCGAGGGCGGGGGCGTGCCGCAGCAGCCAGCCATTGGCAGCCGTGCGCGTACCCATGATCGCGTAGCTCAGGTCGCTCGCCGGATCGTGCCAGGCGATACAGCCCGAGGCTCCGGCGTGCCCGAAGGACACGGGGGCCGCATTCGGGGGTGCCCAGTGCGGTCGCTTCGCGCCGTAGATATCCGGGCCAAGACCCCACGGGCAATCTTCGTACCACAGCGACGCCGCCGACCCGCCGGACAGGCCGTTGGTCTGGCTACGGCGGGCGTCGGCGAGCAACTGGGGCGACACGAAACCCGCCGGTCGCCCGGCGAAGGCCCGCACGAGGGCCAGGGCACCTTCTGCTGTGGTCACCAGACCGGCCCAGGGCAGGGCCAGCGAGCGGTAGAAGGCGGAGTTGAAAGCCGCAAGCTCTAGCGGGTCGTTGCCGCGCACGTCGGCGAGCAGGACCGGCACACGGGGCGGCTCCACGCCGAGATAGCCCTCGATCCGCAGCGGGCCGAGTACCAGATCCTGAAGCGCCACGGCAAAGGGCGTAGCGCTGATCCGCTCGATCATCACGGCGATGAGGCCGTAGCCGTGGTTGCCGTATTGCACCAGAGTACCCGGCGCAACCGTCGGGGGTTCGGCTAGGCATGCAGCGGCCAGCATCGACCAGTTCAGACCGGGCCGATAGGGCACCCGATCCGGGCGCACGTCCACCGACAGCCCGGCGCTGTGGCTCAGGATGCGGCGCAGGGTCACACCAGGGCGGGCCGCCTCGGCGTCGGGCAGATACTCGGCAAGCGGGTCGTCGAGGGTCAGGGCACCCACGTCGGCCAGGCGCAAGATGGCCAGGGCCGTCGCCAACTTGGTGAGGGACGCGCCGATAAACAGCGAGTCGGCGGCGAGCGGGACACTGGCGGCATCCGCGCCGACGGCGAGGGTTTGTGGCAAGCCGTCGCCCTGGGCCGCCGCCAGCACCAACCCATCCATACGCGCAGCGGCCAAGCAGCGATCCACTTCCGGTCGGTATACCTCGATCAACGTGATCTGCGACTTTCTACATACTCGAACATACGCAAGAGATTCCCAGCTTCATCCCAGCGTGCCACCCAAGGACAGGCTTACCGCCAATCCTCAGACCAGATCCACATCTCGGCGTAGCCACGACCGAGATGCCCAGTGTGGCACTGGCAAGCCATTATAGTATATGCACTACCGCAGAACTCACCCGGTGCGACGACGCCTGCCGGGGGCTGAGGTGAAAATAGCCGATAGCCGATAGCCGATAGCCGGGCATCAGCGGCCATGTTCATCGGGGGTTGTGCGGCGGAGCCGCATGGTTGTCTGAGGTGAAAATAGCCGACCCGTCGGTTTCAGTATCCTCTTGCGGATCGTAGAGCTTGCGGAGAGGGCCAGTGCGGTGGCGGTGTCCTCGGTGATTAGTTTCAGTATCCTCTTGCGGATCGTAGAGCTTGCGGTTTGCCATCCCGATCTCCTCACTTTATGCGATCTGGTTTCAGTATCCTCTTGCGGATCGTAGAGCTTGCGACAACAATTATAGCTACGATGGCGCAAGCTGCGATGATGTTTCAGTATCCTCTTGCGGATCGTAGAGCTTGCGGCAGCCGACCGCAAGGGCGGCGAGGCACTCTGGGAGAGTTTCAGTATCCTCTTGCGGATCGTAGAGCTTGCGGGTCAACGTCGGTGGCGTCGGTGGCGTCGGTGGCGACGTTTCAGTATCCTCTTGCGGATCGTAGAGCTTGCGGTAAACCATTGTCTGCGCTCTCGCCTTGGTGGCGTGTTTCAGTATCCTCTTGCGGATCGTAGAGCTTGCGGCGAATGGCCTGCGATGGGCGAGACGACGACGGCAGGTTTCAGTATCCTCTTGCGGATCGTAGAGCTTGCGGAA
>CAISPW010000224.1 GCA_903887465.1 uncultured Oscillochloris sp.
CATCAGCCCTGAGGGCTGATGCAACGTCGCCCTGATGTAGAATACCCAGACCATCGTATGCGGCGCAGCCGCCAGAGCAAGGAGCCTGCATGTTCCCAGAGCTGACCATCGGCGGCACGCCGTACGAGCGCGGGTGCGCGTACGGGGCCGCCGTGCCCCGCCTGATCAAACAGAGCATCGCCAGCTACGCACGGCTCTTCGCCTACCGGCGTGGTGTGGACTGGGCGGACAGCCAGTCGGCGGCATTGGCATACCTGCCGGTGCTACGCGAGGTGGCCCCCGACCTGCTCGAAGAAATGCGCGGCATCGCCGACGGGGCCGGTCGACAACTGGGCGAGATCCTGGCCCTGAACGCGCGCACCGAGCTGATGGCCGGGGTCGGCGTCGGTGTGATCGCCCCCGGCTGGCTGGACGCCCGCGCGCGTAACCGCGCCGCCGGGGTGCCCGCGCACCCGGACGACGGCGGCCCCGCCTCGGGCGCGGCCCCCAGCGCCGACGGCGAGTGTACGACGGCGGCGGCCCAGCCTGCGGCCACCGCCACCGCCACCTCCATCCTGGCCCAAACCTGGGATTGGGCGGGCGACCAGCGGGCGGCCTGCATCCTGCTGCGCGTGCGCGCCCCCGGCGAGCCGGAGATCCTGACTATGACCGAGGCCGGGATCGTGGCCAAGATCGGCCTGAACCGCGCCGGGCTGGCGGTGGGCCTGAACCTGCTGCGCTCCGAGATCGACGGGCGCACGCTGGGCATGCCCGTCCACGTGCTGCTGCGTAAGATGCTCCAGGCCGGCAGCTTCGCCCAGGCGCGGGCTGTGGCCGACATGGCCCCGGCGGGGGGATCCTCGTGCGTCACCCTGGCCAGCGCCACGGGCGATCTCGTCAGCCTGGAGATCACCCCGGCGGGGGTGGCCGAGGTGTGGCCGCAGGGCGGGGTGCTGGCCCACGCCAACCATTGCCTAGATGTGGGCGCGGCGACCGGCGAGTGCCTGATCAGCCCGGCCCTGTCCACCACCCGTGAGCGCTATGGTCGGGCCTGGGATCTGCTAAATACCGGCGGCGCGCTCGGTATCGCCGACTTCCAGGCCATCCTGCGCGACCACGGCGGCGACCCGCGCTGCATCTGTCGGCACCCCGACCCGCGCCTGGCCCCGGTGGACCGCAGCGAGAGCGTCTGCGGGATCGTGATCGACCTTGGCGCGCGGGTGATGCACGTGGCCCCCGATGTGCCCTGCACGGTGGCGTTCACCCCCGTGGCCCTGTAGGGGCGCAGCAGTGAGACAGTCGCAGAGCGACTGCCTCACTGCTGCGCCCCTACTACACCCGCCGCCCGAACTGTCGCTCCAGCTGCGACGGGCTCATCAGGATCATCGTCGGACGCCCGTGGGGGCAGGTGCGCGGGCTGGCGCAGACCTCAAGCTGGCGCAGGAGTTGGCGCATCTCCTCGGGCGAGAGCGCCTGGCCGGCCCGCACCGAGGTGTGGCAAGAGAGGGTGATCAGCATCTCCTCGCGCCGGTCGGCGGGCGTGCTGCCGCCGCGCCCGGCTAGGTGGTCGGCCAGTTCGCCCAGGGCGCGGGCGATCTCGTCGACGGGCAGGCTAGCCGGGGCGGCGCGCACGCGCACGCCCTCGCCCCACTCCTCCAGTGCAAAGCCAAGCTCGGCCAAATCCTCGGGGCTGCCGAGCAACAGGGCAGCCGTCGCCGGGGCCAGGGAAACCGCCAGGGGCAGCAGCATCCCCTGGGACTCAATCGCCCCGCCGGCGCGCTGGGCCATCAGCCGCTCGTAGGTAATCCGCTCGTGGGCCGCGTGCTGGTCGATCAGGTACATACCCTCGGGAGCCTCGGCCACGATGTAGGTCAGCCCCACCTGGCCGACCACGCGCAGGGGCGGGAGGGTTGCGGGTTGCGGGTTGCGGGTTGCGGGTTGCGGGTTGGGCGCGTCTGTTTCTACCGCCGGTGCCTCGCTCTCAGCCCCCAGCCGCTGAGTCTCAGTCCCCGTCTCCCGGCCCCCGGCCTCGATTTCCTCCTGCTCCCCCCCCACATCCCAGCGCGAGCGGCCCGCGTCCCAGGCCGAGGCACCCACGCCCCAGGCCGAGGCGGGCGGCTCGGGCGCGTGGGTGCCCTGGCCGAGTTGGCGCAGCTCGAAGCGCCGCTGCACCCCGGCGCGGTCGTAATCTGACTCGGCCCAGGCGTGAACCCCCGACCCGGCCACGAGCGCCGCGCGCACCGAGCGGCCGATCGCGCTGTGGACACGCGGCGCGTAGCGGAACTTCACCTCGCTCTTGGTCGGGTGGACGTTCACGTCCACCGCCGTGGGGTGGACACGGATGTCGATGACGGCCAGGGGATGGCGGCCCTTCATCAGCATCGTGTGGTAGGCGTCCTCGACGATTGCCACCAGGGCACCACGCGGCTGAAGTGCGCGCCGGTTCACAAAGATATGCATGTAACTGCGCGAGCCACGGGTCAGGCCGGGCGGCGAGATCAGGCCGGAGACGCGCACCTCCTGATCGTCCTGGCCGTGCAGCGCCTCCACATCGAGCAGCTCGCGGGCCACATCCAGACCGTAGATCTCGATCATAACCCCGCGCCGGTCGCCGTCGCCGCTGGTCTGCATGGCCAGGCGGCCCTCCAGGATCAGGCTGAAGCGCACCTCGGGGTAGGCCAGGGCATACTGCTGCACAATCGTGCTAATCGCGCTCAGCTCGGTAGCCTCGGAGCGCAGATACTCGCGGCGCACCGGCAGGTTGTAGAAGAGGTTGCGCACGCTGATGCTGGTGCCGGGCGAGCAGCCGCGCGGCGCACGGGCCTGTAGCTCGCCCCCGGCGATGCGCAACTCGGTGCCCAGCTCCTCGTGGGCTACACGGGTGATGCAGATCACCTGGGCCACGCTGGCGATGCTGGGCAGCGCCTCGCCACGAAAGCCTAGCGTGCTGATGTTGAACAGGTCGTCGGCGACCAGCAGCTTGCTGGTGGCGTGGCGCTCGAAGGCCAGCTCGACCTCGTGCCCGGCGATGCCGCAGCCGTCATCCTGCACCTTCAGCTCGCGCAGCCCGCCGCCACGCGCCTCCACGCTGACCCGGCGCGCGCCCGAGTCGAGCGCGTTCTCGACAAGCTCTTTGACCACTGAGGCCGGGCGCTCCACCACCTCCCCGGCGGCGATCTGCGCGGCGATGGTCGCGTCAAGCAGATGGATAGGCATGGGATTCTCCCGCCATATAGGCGAACATCTTTGCGGGATATTGTATCACGCCGCTGGGCTAGACGCGATGACGCGATACGATCGCCATTGCCGAGGCGCGGCTACAGAACGCCGCCGGTTCAGCGACGAGGCGATGACGCGATAGTATCGCGTCATCGCGTCATCGCGTCATCGCGTCATCGCCTCGTCGCCTCGTCGCATGACTGCCACGCTGAATGTACCCATTTTGAAGCATGCCTAGCGGGTAGGCACAGCAGAGGGCGTGGCGCGCACGGGGCTAGGCCGCGTCGGCGTCAAGGTGACGATGGCGATGGTCGGCAGAGCCGATGCCGTGGGGATGGGGATGGGGGTGGGGCTGGTGACGGTGGTGGGCGCGGTCACTTGGGCCGGGCTGGCCAGCACAAACCCGGCGGCCACAATCAGCACCGCCAAGGTCAGGGCGGCCAGCAGCAGGCCGAGCCGCGAGAGCGGGCGCTCGGCGAGGGCGGCGGCATGCGGGGCGGTATGCGGGGCGGGGCGGTGGGCGGCGGCGGGCGGGGCAACGCTCTCGGCGGGCGGGGCGACCTCATCGACCTGGGCGATCACAACCGTGATATTATCGGGGCCACCGCGCTCGTTCGCCATGTCCACCAGCCGCTGCACCGCCTGGTCGGGCGGGAGCATGCTCGTCACCTCGGCGATCTCGTGGTCTTCGATCAGGCCGTGCATCCCATCGGAGGAGAGCAGCACGCTATCGCCGGGGCGCAGCGCCTGCGTGAAGATATCGACCTGCACCTCGGGCTGGTAGCCGAGGGCGCGGGTAATAATATTGCGCACATTCGAGGTGCGGGCCTGCTCGGCCGTCATCAGGCCAGCGGCCACCTGGTCGGAGACGAACGAGTGGTCGTGGGAGACCTGCGTGATCTGGCCCTCGCGCACCATGTAGGCCCGGCTATCGCCCACATTGGCCACATACAGGCTGCCGTCGAGGAAGAGCGCGGCGACACCGGTGGTGCCCATGCTACCGCGCCCCTCGCGGTAAATCTGCGTATTTGCGGCCACGAACGAGTCGCGCAGGGCGGAGTCAGGCGGGTCTGCGGCGGAGAAGGTGGCGATGATTGTGTCGACGCCGATGCGGCTGGCGACCTCGCCGGCGGCGTGGCCGCCCATCCCGTCGCAGACAATCAGGAGCGTCGCCTGCGGCAGTTCCTTTGCTCCGTACGAGTCCTGATTCACCTCGCGGCGTAGGCCGACATCGGAGCGAGCGCTAAAGCGCACTCTCATCGTGCCAACTCCTGACAGGGTAAGGCGGTACTGCCAAAAAGTATACCACGCTAACGTATGCGCCGTGAAGCGATGAGGCAGGCTAGGGCCACCAGCAGCAGCGCCCAATGCCAGATTCCCACCGGGTTGAGGTAGGCCAGAGTCAGCGAGATGGCTACGGCGACGAGCCCGATCAGCGAGAGCGCGACCCGCATGGGCGGCGGATTACGAGGTGGCATATTGCTCACATTGTGCTACGCGGAGATGCGCGGCGGCAGCGTCTGTATTGGCTCAACGCACTACCGCAAACGTCGCCCGGTCAGGCTGAGCGCCCGGCCCGTACACGGGCGGGCGAGGTTGACGACGGCCGCTGAAGCGGCCTGTCTGA
>CAISPW010000225.1 GCA_903887465.1 uncultured Oscillochloris sp.
GTCGTCAACCTCGCCGGGGGCCTTCAGCCCCCGGCGAACGTTGCCGCGACAGGGCGACTTTTGCGGTAGTGCTATTTTTAGGTTAACTGCGACCTCAATAAAAACAGCGCCTCATTGCGCTTTCCCTCGTCTGTTTTGAACACCCCTGTGGTAACAAGTGTCCGCATCCGCGTGTTGGCCTTCTTCACCCCGCGCATGGTGCAGCACATGTGCGCCGCCTCAATGACGACAACACACCCATGCGGCACGATAATATCGTCAATCGCGGTTGCAATTTGCTGGGTCAGTCGCTCCTGGATCTGTAATCGCTTCGCAAATACATCGACGATGCGCGAGATCTTTGACAGGCCGATGATCTTTTCTTTGGGCATGTAGGCGATATGCGCCTCGCCCCAGAACGGCAGCATGTGATGCTCACATAAGCTGTAAAAGTCAATATCTTTCACCACGACGATCTCGGAAGATGTCACATCAAACAAGGCTCCGTTGACCTGCTGGCGCAGATCGAGATGATATCCGGCCAGGATCTCATCGTACATCCTGGCGACACGCTGCGGCGTCTCCCGCAGCCCCTCGCGCTCCGGGTCCTCGCCGATCATCACAAGAATATCAAATACGGCGCGCTCGATAGCAGCCCGGCGCTCGGCGGCGCTGTGGTCACGGCTCTGGTCAGGCATCGCGGACAACTCTTCCATACACTACCCCCCATCATCTTCCCGGTAGCCGCAGGCTTCGCGAACTGCGGCGACAACAAACAGCGAGCCGGTGGCGCAGATCATGTCGGTGGGGCGCGCGCGGCGCTGGGCCTCGGCCACGGCCGCAGGCACCGCGCCGATGACCAGCGGCGCGCGGTGCGCGAAGGGCCGTACCGCCGCGACTAGCGCCGAAAGCGTGGCCGCGCGCGGGTGCGCGGCCTGGGTGACGATTACCGTTTCGGCGTGTGGCACCAGCGCCGCCGCGATTGCGGCAAGATCTTTATCTGCCGATGCCCCCAGGATCAAGATCAGCTTGCCGGACGGCTGGAGTTCGCGCAGCGCCAGCATCAGCTTGCGCGCAGAGTCCCCGTTGTGGGCACCGTCGACGATCACACGCGGGGATGTGCGCAGCGTTTCGAGTCGCCCCGGCCAGCGCACGGACGCCAGGCCGGTGGCGAAGGCCGCATCAGATAGCTGCATACCGGCGTCGCGCATGAGCAGCGCGATGCCGCTCGCGAGCTGGGCGTTCTCGATCTGAAACTGCCCCGGCAGCCGCAGTGTGTCGGGGCGTAGCGCCGCCGGGTAGGGCCGGGCCAGGTCGGTTAGGTGATGGCGTAGCCCGCTCGTCCCGGCGACCCAGAGCGGTGCGCCCTGATCCGCCGCAACCCGCGCCAACACCGCCGCCGCCTGCGCCGATTGAGGCACCGTCACCACCGGCACGCCCGGCTTGATGATCCCGGCCTTGTGCGCCGCAATCGCCTCCAGCGTCGGCCCCAGAGTCTGCATGTGGTCGAGACTGAGCGAGCTGATCGCGGAGATGATCGGCGTCACCGCATTCACCGCGTCGTCGCGCCCGCCAAGGCCAATCTCCAAGACGGCGCAATCGACCTGCGCGACGGCGAAGTGGGCCAGCGCCAGCGCGGTCTCCACCTCGTAGATCGACAGGCCACCCATCGGTGGATCTAGCCGCGCAACTTGCGGCTGGATCTGGGCGACCCGTGCGGCGACCATGGCGGGCGTGATCAGAACACGGTCAACCTGGATGCGCTCACGGAAGGTATGCAGGTGTGGCGAGGTATACAGGCCGGTGCGCAGCCCGCTGGCGCGCACAATCGCCTCGACCATCGCGGCCGTCGAGCCCTTACCTTTTGTGCCCGCAATCACGATGGACGGGTAGCGGCGCTGCGGATTCCCGAGCAGATCGAGCAGTGCCTGGGTGCGCGGCAGATTGAACTCCGCCGGTGTGCGCGGCAACTGCCGCTCGCTATCGGCAAAGCTATGCAGCCAGCGCACCGCGTCCTGGTCGCCGATCTCACTCACGGCGCAACGGGCGCCGGTCGGCGCGTGATCGCGTCTGCCACCACGACGACCCGGCGCATCGCGGCTACGTCGTGGACGCGGACGATATCGGCACCCCGGTCGATCACCAGCGCGACTGCGGCGGCCGTCCCTTCCAGGCGCTGATCCACCGGAAGCTGGAGGACGGCGCCGGTGAAGGACTTGCGTGAGGGGCCGAGCAGTAGCGGATAGCCGAGCCTGCGCAGTTCGCCCAGCCGGTCGATCAGTTCAAGGTTCTGCGCCACCGTCTTGCCGAACCCTAGCCCAGGGTCGATGATGATCTGCGTGGGCGCGACGCCGGCCGCCAGGGCCAGCGCAACCGATTCCGTGATCTCACGGGCGATATCCTGCATCAGATCGTCGTACTGGACGCCGACATAGCGCCCGCCGACCACCGCATCCTGGATGGCATCCTGCGACCGGCTGCGGTTGTGCATCAGCACAACCGCCGCGCCGGACTCGGCGGCGACCTGGGCCATGTCGGGGTCGAGCTTAAAGCCCCACACATCGTTGATTATCGTCGCACCGGCTGCGAGTGCCTGACGGGCGACCTCGGCTTTTGAGGTGTCGATTGAGATCGGTACCTCAGTGGCGCGGGCCAGGGCACGGATCACCGGAAGCACGCGGTACAGCTCTTCATCAAGCGACAGAGGCAAGCTGCCCGGACGGGTCGACTCGCCGCCGACATCCACAATGTCGGCACCCGCGCGGATCTGGTCAAGCGCCTGAGCAAGTGCGGCCCCGACCCAATCCGTCTGGGAGAGCAGCCCGTCGCCAGAGAAGGAGTCGGAGGTGACATTGAGGATGCCCATCAGATAGGTACGGCGTCCCCAGTCGAAGCGGGCGCTGCCAACCGTCAGCGGAGGGATAGTCATAGCGTAATCTGCTCCACACGCGGGAGATCGCGCTCCTGCGCGCCCAGGAGATCGCGCAACTCGCTGATAGTTTGGCCTAGGGTCGGGTGCCGCAGATCGGGGGCGATATCGGCGAGCGGCACCAGGACAAACGCGCGCTCGGCGATCCGTGGGTGCGGGATGGTCAGCTCCGGCGTCGCGAGGATCACGTCGTCGTAGAACAGCACATCCAGATCAACCAGGCGCGGGCCGAAGCGCGGGCCAGGCGTGCGCCCGATCTCGGACTCGATCTGCTTGAGCAGACGCAGCAGGTCGAGCGGGGCAAGCGTGGTCGCCACACAACAGGCGAGGTTCAGGAAGCGTGGCTGGTCGCGCACATAGGCCGGCTCAGTCTCATAACAGGGCGAAACCATGGTGATGCGGCATGCTGGCCCGAGCATACCCAGTGCGCGGCGCAACTGACCAGCGCGGTCGCCAAGGTTCGCGCCAAGCGCAAGATACGCCGTCGCCTGAGTCATGATGCGCTCAACTCTCGCCGACAGATGGCGGACTGCCCGAATGACTCCTCGACCTCAACCTCCAGGATCGTGATCCTGCGCTGATCGATGGCGAGATCCGCCAGCAGCTGATCCACGATCCACTGCGCCAGGCGCTCGGCGGTCGTATTTGGAATAGGCAGGAACACCACATCCTCGCGCGGGAAAACATAGGTCTTCTGCTTATAGCGCACAGTGACCGACTCGGCATCCACGAGCAGCTGGAGCAGCGGGTTATCCTGAGGCAGCAGCATGCGATGGTCGAGCAGATCGCAGACCGCCCGCAGCCGCCGCTTCAGCGCCACGAAGTCGAAGACCATCTGGTCATCGTTCAGCGTACCGGTGAGGCGCACCGCCGCACGATAATTATGGCCGTGCAGCAGCTCGCAGTGATCGCCCTCGTAGGTGACAAAGTGCCCGGCACAAAACACGGTGTAATCTTTGCTCACCGCGACCTGATAGCTGGTCATGCGAATCTCCATGCGTGATCTGTGGCGTGGTCACGCCTCACGCCTCACATCTCACACCTCTGGCCCCCGGTTCTATCCCGCCGCATCTTAGCATAGAAAATGCCCCCAGCGGATGGCCCCGGGGCGGGTGCAACGTCCTGGGAACTGCGCCCCAGATCCTGCTTTTTGTGCATTTTTGGCGGCTGCGCCACCGCTTTCGGGAGGCAAGGATTCAACAGATCAAAACGCTCTCACCAGTGATGGTGAGAGCGCTTTGATCGTGGATGTCCGATGGGAGGGCGCGCGGGGAGGGCGTGTCCCTCCCCGAAAAAAACGTCCCCCACAGCTACATGTGGCGAGCCACTAGCGGCGCTCGATGAGCATGCGGATCGCAGTACGCTCCTCATCGTCGATGGACACATCGATGAAGGAGGGGATGCAGACAATATCAATCCCTTCCTCGTTGAGATAGCTACGTGCGATCGCCACGGCCTTAATCGCCTGGTTGGTTGCACCGGCCCCGATCGACTGTACCTCAGCCGCGCCGCTCTCGCGGATCACGCCGGCAATTGCGCCGGCCACGGCGCTCGGGCGCGAGCGAGTGGACACCTTCAGCACTTCCGCAGATCGCTGTGTGCCGTTAGCCTGGGGAGAACTGACACCCACAGCGCGCGCGATAGGGAGCGACTGGGCGTTAGACATACGTACCTCCTCGGGATCGTGACTTGTTGATACAGGGTTCTGATCATCAAATGAGGTTTTTAGACTCATAAGCGCAGTCCTCCTTTCATAAGGTTGTGGTGCGATGTACACACTCCGTGAAAAATTGTACCACAGCTTATAACACATGTCCCTCAGCATTTAGGACAATACGCGCACATGTTTCAGGCACGGTCAATAATGATGGCCCATGGCCAACGTGTGCCATGGGCCATCATTATCACATATCTTCGGAGGTGCGTCCACCTCTCTTGCCCTTGAGTCAGGACGGGTACAAAGTCGCTGGGGCTGCGCCCCAAACTCGGCTTTTTGTGGATGTTTGGCGTCAAAGCCGCCAAACATCCACAAAAAAAGATCGTTCGGGGGTGGCCCAGCCACCCCCAACCCCCGGCCGGAGGCGACTCGGCAACCGCCCTGGCCCTCAAGGCATCGGTATTTAGCGGGCGAAATCAACCGCCCGCGTCTCCCGAATAATCGTCACCTTGATCTGGCCGGGATACTGCAGGCTCTCTTCGATCTTCTTGGCCACATCGCGGGCCAAGTGGATGCTCGCCAGATCATCGATCTGGTCAGGCTGGACCATCACGCGCACCTCGCGGCCTGCCTGCACCGCAAAGGCGCGCTGCACCCCGTTGAACGAGGTAGCAACCGTCTCCAGCGCCTCAAGGCGCTTAATATAGAGGTCGAGGGTCTCGCGGCGTGCGCCGGGGCGCCCGCCCGAGATCGCGTCGGCGGCGATTACTAGGAACGCCTCAACACTCTGTGGCTCCTCATCGTGGTGATGCGCGGCAATCGCGTGGACAATCGCCGGCGACCGGCCCAGACGCCGGGCGATATCAGCACCGATCAGGGCGTGCGGCCCCTGCACCTCGTGGTCAACCGCCTTGCCAATATCGTGGAGCAGGGCGGCCGTCTTGGCGATATTAATGTTCGCCCCGATCTCGGCGGCCATATGCGCCGCCAGCAGCGCACACTCCAGCGAATGCTGGAGTACATTCTGCCCGTAGCTGGTGCGGTATTTGAGCCGCCCCAGCAGCTTGATCAGGTCGGGGTGTAGGCCCTGGACATTCGCCTCATAGGCCACCCGCTCGCCCTCCTCGCGCATCACGTGCTCGATCTCAACCTGGGTCTTCTGCACGATCTCCTCGATGCGCGTGGGGTGGATGCGGCCATCCTTGAGCAGCCGCGTAAGCGACACACGGGCCACCTCGCGGCGCACCGGGTCGTGGCACGAGAGGGTAACGGCCTCAGGGGTATCATCAACAATGATATCGACACCGGTGATTTGCTCGAAGGCGCGGATGTTCCGGCCCTCGCGGCCGATGATCCGGCCTTTCAGCTCCTCACTGGGGAGATTCACGGTGGTAACGGTCAGTTCGGCGACATAGTCGGACGCGCAGCGCTGCACTGCGAGCCCGATGATCTTGCGGGCGCTCTTATCCGCCTCAAGGCGGGCGCTCTGCTCGATCTCACGGATCCGGCGAGCCGCATCATCGCGAGACTCGCGCTCGACCTGCGCGAGAATGATCTCGCGGGCCTCGTCACGGTTCAGTTGGGAAATTCGCTCCAACTCAGTGACCTGCTGGCCCTTGACTCGCTCGGCCTCCTGGTGCAGCAGTTCGATCTGACGCTCGCGGCTCTGCACCTGGCGATCCCGTCGCTCAAGCCCCTCCAGCTTACGGTCGAGGTTCTCCTCCTTCCGTTGCAGGCGCTCCTCCTGCTTCTGAATACCCTGGCGGGACTCACGGATCTCGGCCTCTGCGTCATTTCGAATCCGTAACGCATCATCTTTGGCTTGAAGCAAGATCTCTTTTTGCTGGGACCGCGCCTCCTCTAAGAGCAGCCGGGCCTCGGCGGCCTTCTGTTGCACCTGTGCGTTCACGCCATTGTTGACCCACCAGACGCCGATGCCGCCGCCAACTGCCAGCCCGACTCCCAGGCCGAGGACGACCCAGATTGCCTCTATCACAGTAGCCTCCTATGAAGTTTTTAAAGTGCATCAAACTGGGCGATAGCCTAGGGCTACGCCCCGCTGTGCTGGTTCAGGCCAGTATGGATCTCATAGCTCCATGGTATGCTAATAATACTGTTCTCATCTAGCCCTGTCAAGAATTAGGGCTATGTGGACGTTACCTCCTGGCGGGGGTGTGGGAATGACTTCGCCGCCCCTATATGATTTTTTGTGAAGTTTTGGCAGCGAAGCCGCCCAAACTTCACAAAAAGCAAGTTTGAGGCGCAGCCCCCAGGGCGTCGATGTGGCCCTGATCACGAACGCCTCAGGTTGTCACCACAGATCGCATCTGGTATAATCCCGGCCATTGTGCCGTACGATAGCGCAGCGAAGGTGTTGTCGTGGCCCCGCTGGCCAGATCGCACCGTCTGTATGTGGGCGTCGGCATCGGCGGCTTACCCCTGCCGCCGCAGCCTACAATTTCTCACCAGCGCCCGCACTCCAGGAGGATACTCATGATCCGCAGCCCACGGCGATCCCTGTTGATCGCCCTTTTGCTGCTCACCGCGCTACCGCTGCTCGCCACGTGTGGCGGCCAGGGTGGCGCCCTTGGTTCCTCGCTTTACGTCCAGAATGTGACCGCCGACCCTGCCGCGTACGCCGGCAAAGAGATTACGGTCGATGGTGCCTATCTCTGGCGCCCCGGCAACCCAACGCTCTCGGTGTTGGCCCTTGGCGTCCACACGCTCGATAACGGGCTCGACGCCCAGCCCCTCGGCGATGCGATCTGGCTTGAGGGTTTCCCCGCCGAGCTTACCGCTAGCCTGCACAACCCCGGCGACGCGGTGTATGGCTTTGTGCGCGTCCGTGGCCAGTTCGTCTCCGGCACATTCGGGCCGGGCGGCACGTACCCCTACCAGATCACCGTCAGCGCTGCCGAGCCAATCGAGCAGGTGCGCCGGGTGGAGAACGCGATCAAGGACGCGCCCCTCGCCGCCGGGAAGGTCTCGTTCTTTGAACTCCAGCGCAACCCCGAGAAGTATAAAGGCCAGACGATCACCTCCCAGGGCTACTACTTCTGGAACTCGATGATCTACGTGCTCGCCGAGGGCGTCTCTACCGAGGAGGATGGCTCAAGCCCGCAGCCGATGGGCAGCCCGATCTGGATGGAGGGCTTCCCGCCCGATAAGTCGGCAGAGTTACACGTTGGGCCGAATAATAGCTATGTCTGGGGCCTTGTCGACGTCACCGGCACCTTCCAGACCGGCGGCGGCTTCGGGAAGGACGGGGTCTACAAGAGCATCTTCAACGTCACGTCGGCGACGCCGATTAAATAATGACGCCTAGGTTCGGGGCGAGCGACGCTCGCCCCGAACCTAATGCGT
The DNA here is from genome assembly GCA_903887465.1 of uncultured Oscillochloris sp. Lineage (GTDB taxonomy): Bacteria > Chloroflexota > Chloroflexia > Chloroflexales > Chloroflexaceae > Oscillochloris. Next base: position 7,929 of record CAISPW010000225.1, read on the forward strand.
CATGAGGCGAATCGCTCTTGCGCTGCGGGGTCCAAGGATGTATTACTTCATCGAGCCGATGACCGAGGACGACATCCCCGAGGTGCAGGAGATTGAGAGCCAAAGCTTCATCACCCCCTGGTCGACCAGCACCTACCGGCGCGAGATCCGCAACCAGGCGAGCTGCCGCTACCTCGTTGCGCGCAGCAGCCCCACACCGCCCCCCCCGAGTCATGGCGCGGCCCTGCTAGGGCGTCGCCCCAGCCTATTCAGCCAGATTGCCGCCGCGCTTTTCCCCCCGGCAAACAGATCAACCCACAGCTGCGCGATCATCGGCTACGGCGGACTTTGGCTCACTGTGGATGACGCCCACATCACGACCATCGCCGTTGACCCGCAGCACCGTGGGTTCGGTGTGGGCGAACTGCTGCTGAATGGCCTGATCGACGCCGCCTACGAGCTACGGGCGCAGATGCTCACCCTAGAGGTGCGCGTCTCGAACTCCGTCGCCCAGCGACTTTATGTAAAGTATGGCTTCCAACCGGCGGGCAATCGTCCGCACTACTACACGGATAACGGCGAGGACGCGCTGATCATGTGGACGGAGTCGATCACCACGCCCGAGTACCAGTTGCGCCTCTCCGCACTGCGCCGCCAGCTCTCCGCCCGCATGCAAAAACACGCCTGCACCAACCGATCCGCCCTGCGGATATCGTAGTAGGGCGAAAGCATTGGGGCGGCCTAGAGGCCGCCCCAATGCTTCCGCCCTACTGCCGGTTTAAGATCGCGCGAATTGCCGGGGCTAGCGAACTCTCGCGCAGGTTTGCCGGCTGTGTATCCCCGGCGTAGATCTGCTCGGCCAGCCGGCGGTGAATGTTCGCCACCTGTTCCCGGCCATGGACGCGATCACGGAAGGCACTGTGCCTGAGCAGCAGGGCCGCCTCGTTGGTCGCGCGCAGCTTGCCGGCGTAGATGCGGTGCGGCGCGCGCGACTCGAGGTTTAGGCCGTCGCAGTAGATCTGCAACTCCACGTCGCGGTCATGGCGGTAAGAGGCGCTGACGGTGGCTTGGCCGTGGTAGATATCGCGGTAGTAGCTGTGCGGGAAGGTGCTCACGCGGGCCAGGATCTCGTTCACCCGGCTGCGGTGGCGCTCGTTCGGGATGTGCAGGTAATCCCAGATCACAAAGTCAACCCCGGCCGCCACGCAGGCCCGCAGGGTGGTGCGCAGCGCCGACTGGGTATCGTTCACGTAGGGCATGATCGGCAGCAGGGCCACGCCCACCGGCACGCCTAAGCGCTTCAGCGCGGTGAGCATCTCCAGGCGCATGGCCGGCGGCGGGGCCTTGCCCTCCAACTTCTCGGCCAGGTGCGGATCCATGGTGAGCAGAGTGGTCATGATGATCGCCAGACCATCCTGGTTCATCCGCTGGAGCAGATCCGCATCCTCCATAACACTGGCACTCTTGGTGAGCAGCAGGCAGGGCTGTTTGCGCTTAGCCAGCACCTGGAGGGTCTGCCGGGTGATCCGGTAGGTCTGCTCGGCGGCCTGGTAGGGGTCGCTGAGCGCGGTGATCGCGATCAGGTCGCCGGGGTTGACCGCCTCTAGCTCGGCGTCCAGGCGCTGCGGCAGATCGAGGGGGATATGGACGGTCTCGTTGAGCGGGCGGTCGCCGAAGATCCAACTGTCGCAGTAAGGGCAGCCGATCTCGCAGCCGGTGTAGATACTAAGCGTGTAGGCCGACAGGAAGAACTCGTTGATCGTCGGGCGGCGCGCGCTGAGTACCGATGCCTTGCTCACAAAGTCGCGCAGGTAGTTTGCCATAAGAGAATCACAGGTAGAGCTTGGTGCATGTCGTCGCTCTATACAGAGATATGGCCCATTGTAGCATCTTCCAGGCCACGCCTTGCATGTCGGCGCACTCCGCGCTAGAATGCGCCCCGCTATGCACCAACACCCGCAAACCGTCGCCGTCGTGATCGTGTCGTATAACACCGTGGGCCTGCTGCGGTGCTGCCTAGCCAAGCTGGCGGGCAGCACCCTGCCGCTGCGTATCGTCGTGGTCGATAACGCCTCGACCGACGGCAGCACGGCCATGGTGCGCGCCGAGTTCCCCGCCGTCGAACTGATCGCCCTTGCTGCGAATGTCGGCTTCGCCAGGGGGACGAATATCGGCCTCGCCACGCTCGGCCTCATCGCGTCAGGAGGGGAGCGGCAGGGAGGCATGCCGCCCCCCTCCGACAACATCCTCATCCTCAACCCCGACACAGAGGTGCAGCCGGGGGCGATCGAGTCTCTCGTCGCCTTCCTGGCGGCCCACCCGCGCGTGGGGTTGGTCGGGCCGCGCCTGCTCAACCCCGACGGTACGCCCCAGGCGGCGGCCTTCCGCTTCCCCACCCCGCTAATGACCGCCCTCGACCTTTTTCCACCCGGCGAGGTGCTGCCCGGCCGGCTCTACGGCTCCTGGTGGCACGGGCGCTACCCGCAAGAGCGCGGCGAGCGTCCGTTCCCGATCGACCACCCCCTGGGCGCATGCATGCTGCTGCGGCCCGAGGTGATCGCGCAGGTGGGCGGGCTCGACGAGGACTACTTCATGTACAGCGAGGAGATCGCGTGGTGCTGGCGCATCCGCGCGGCGGGCTGGGCGATCTGGCAGGTGCCTGCGGCGCGGGTCGTCCACGTGGGCGGTGCCGCGACTCGGCAGTTTCGCTGGCGGATGCTGGTGGCCCTCTACCATAGCCGGGCGCGCTTTGCCGCCACGCACTACACGCCCGCCCAGCGGCTGGCCCACACGGTCGTGGTCCGCGCCGGCATGATCCGCGCCGTCCTGCGCACCTGGCGCGGCTACGCCCGTGGCCGGATCAGCCGCGATGAACTGCGCGCCCACCTGCTGGCCTACGGCGAGATCTCGCGATCTTCGCTGTTCGCTTGGCCATCAAAATTTTAAGACCCAAAATCGAAAATCGCAATGGTTGCATCAACGGCGCTCCAATGCTATAGTACAGTTATACGCGGTGGCGCTGGGGCATACTCGCCATATGCGCCGCTGAAAACTCGCGACGGTTTTTTTGACGATTAACAGCCTGAGGTGGCCCAGGGAAATTTCCCGGTGCTGTGTTCCGCAGCGTAGACCTGGTCATTTGGTGATACGAATTTGTCCTGCCCTCTGGCGTGACGACTGGCGGTAATGATTGGCCGCCGATGAGATTGCTCATATAGCCCTCGCGCCGAGCGGATCGGTTCCTCCCCACCTGTGCGATACGGTCGCTCCCCTATCGTGCCCCCCCCCGACCAGGGATCTGCCCTTGCGGGCTGGCCCCGAAGCATTTCCTCGCCCACCTCACCCGACACCAAGCCACAGGAGTAAAACGTACTAGCAATGTCGTACGAGAACAGGCGACCTGATGTCGCGGTCTTCATCGACTTCGAGAATGTCTATGTGAGCGTGCGCGATAAGCTCAACGCGAACCCGAACTTCGAAGCGATCATGGACCGCTGTAGCGACCTTGGCCGTGTGGTGATCTCCCGCGCCTACGCTGACTGGTACCGCTACCCACGTGTGACGAGCGCGCTCTACGCGAACGCGATCGAGCCGATCTATGTGGCCACGTACTATTACGATAAGGACATGGGCCGCACCGGTCGAGCGATCAAGAATAGCGTCGATATGAACCTTTGTATCGACGCGATGAAGACGCTCTTCACCAACACGAATATCTCAAAGTTTGTGCTGGTAACGGGCGACCGCGATTTTATCCCCCTGGTCAACACCATCCGCCAGCTTGGCAAAGAAGTCTATATTATCGGAATCGGCGGTGCCGCCAGCACGCACCTGGCCCAAAGCGCCGATGAGTTTGTCTTCTACGAGCAGCTGATCGGCAGGCAGCCGGGCGGGTCAGCGATGGCGACCTCCATCGCGAACCGCGCCACCGAGTTGAACCGTGGCATCGAGGTACTCTACGAGCCGACCCCCCACGCCGCCCCGGTTGCCCACCCTGCCCCCGTCGCGCCTCCCCCGCCGACCCCGCCCGCCCACCCCGCCGACCCGGAAGTCTACGCGGTGCTGGTCGATGCGATCCATCTGGTGCGCAAGCGCGGCTATGTCTCCACTCTCGGATCGATCAAGCTGGTAATGAAGGAGTTGATGGGCGGCGACTTTAAGGAGAGCCGCTATAAGGATCTGAACGGGCGTCCGTTCGCCAAGTTCAAAGACTTTGTAGTGGACGCGGAGAAGCGCGGCAAAGTGCAGATCTTCACCAACGGCACGGTGAACGAGGTCTTCCTGCCCGGCGAGGACGCCCTGAAGCTCTCGCAGTTCGCCGCCGCCCTGACCGAGGAGTCGGCCGTGGAGCCGGTGGCCGACGCAGTCGTGACGCCGCGCCCGAGCGGGCGCAAGGAGCCGGTGAAGCCTGCGGCGGCCCCGGTCGTCGAGACGACTGGCGGGTACACCGGTCGCCGCCGTCGCCGTCGCTCGCGTCGCGGACAGGGCGGTGGTGCCGTCGCCGGGCTGGCCCCGGAGCTGAACGGCGTTACGCCCGAGGACGACGAACTCGATCTGGAGTTGACGCCGCCCATCCTTGATGATGAGCCGATGGTGACGGATCTTGGTGTATATGACGACGACCCGATGCTGTCGGATCCGGTCGCCTATATGGATGAACTGCGCGCCCTCGATGAGCTTGAGGCGATCACGATGATTGAGGTGATCACCGAGGAGCAGACGGCAGATGAACTGGCCTCCGCCGGCATGCCCGCCGACGAACTGCTGGATGAACTCGACGAGGAACTGGGGCTGACCGACCGTGAGCCGGTGGCCGAGGTCGTCGCCGAGCCGGTGGCCGAGCCGATGGCCGAGCCGGTGGCCGAGGTTGTCGCCGAGCCGGTGGCCGAGGTTGTCGCCGAGCCGGTGGATGCGCCGGTGGATGCACCGGAGGAGCTTGAGGATATCGAGGAGGACGTCGCGCTTGCGCCGATCGACTTCAGCGATGAAGAGTGGGCCTTCTTCAGCACAATGATGCGCGGCTTCAGCAAGCCGGTGTCGTTCCAGCAGATCTTCGACGCGCTCCGTGGCCTGCGCAAGGATCAGAGTCTCACCCGCACCAACGAGCAACTGCGCACGATGGTGAAGCAGGCGATCAATAGCGATCTGCTTGATCGCAGCGGCAAGGGCAAGCGGGTCTACTACACCCTCAAGGCTGTAGAGTAGCAGTGTCCTCCTTATGGATGGTAGGAGAGGGGCGTTGGGGAGGGTTTCACCCTCCCCAAACCCCTCTCTTTCTTTCGGTTATGATCATTAAGATCTGCGGCCTGCGCACGCTTGAACACGCACTTGTCGCCGCCGAGGCGGGTGCCGATCTGATCGGGCTGGTGTTTGCGCCCAGCCGCCGCCAAGTCAGCCTCGCCGAAGCCCGCGCCATCGCCGCCGCCGTGCGCGGACTCCCCGCCCCGCGCCCCCAGATCGTCGGGCTCTTCGTCAACACGCCAGCCTTCGAGATTAACGCCGTGGCGGACTCGGTCGGCCTCGATCTTGTGCAACTCAGCGGCGACGAGTCGCTCGTGGATGCTGCGGGCATCACCCGGCAGATCATCAAGTCGATCCGCATGGACGGGTCGGCGCGAGAGGCTGCCTGGATCAGCGCCGGGGCGCGGCTGCTGGTCGACGCCCACGTGCCGGGAGCCTATGGCGGCACCGGTGCCCGCGCCGACTGGCCGCAGGCCGCCGGGTTGGCCCGATGCGCCCCGCTGATCCTGGCCGGTGGGCTTGACCCGATGAATGTGGCCGAGGCCATCGCTCAGGTGCGCCCGCAGGGGGTCGATGTGAGCAGCGGGGTGGAGGAGGGTGGAGTCAAACGTGCGGCGCTGATCCGGGCGTTTGTTGCCGCCGCACGCACGGCGACGACCCTATGAGGTGGCCCCGTGCGCGAGCCGCCGCCGGCACGGCCATCGGCATCGGCGGGGCCGCCTTTGGCCTGCGCTGGGCCTTTGTGCGGTTGCGCCGCGTCACCCTAACCCCCACACCCTACGCCACCCCGCCGATCTGTCCCGATGCGATCGCGCCGCGCCGCCGGCGGATCATTGTGAGCGACCTGCACCTCGGCGGCGGGGATCGCCTCGACGACTTCGACGACGACCTCGCCTTCGCCGCGTTTATCGACACCTACGTGTGTTGCGACGACCCCACCGAACTGATCCTGGCCGGTGACACACTCGAGTTTCTCCAGGTGCGACTGCCGGATCTTGATGACGAGGATTGGTCTGAGGCGACCGCCGAGCGGCGCATTGCGACGATCATCGCGGCCCACCCGCTGGTCTTTGCGGCCCTGGCCCGCTTTATCGCCGGCCCCGAGCGCCAGCTCACGGTTATGATCGGTAACCACGACTTCGAGTTGCACTACCCGGCCGCCAAGGCTCGGCTTACCGCCGCCGTCGGCCTGAGCTTGGGCGACCCGCAGTTGCGCTTTGGGGTGAGCTACCACGGCGGCGGGATCTACCTGGTCCACGGCAATCAGTTCGACAGCTGGAACCGCTTTGTCCACTTCGATGGGATCAGCGCGCCCTTCGAGGTTGTGCGCGGCACCCAACTGGTCAAGGAGGTGATCAACGATCTGGAGGATGACACGCTCCAGATCGCGCCGCTGATCGATAACGTCAAGCCGACCTCGGCCTTCTTCTGGTACCTGGTGGCCCTGCCCAGGCTGCGCAACAAGGCGTCGCGGCAGTTTTTCCTGCGCGGGGTGACCGGATTTCTCCAGGTGGTGGCCTGGCCAACCCCTCACCAGATGCCGATCACCGGGCGCGGGCCGGGCGGCATGCTTAGCGCGCCGATCTTCCGTGGGATCTGGACCTGGGTGGCGGGCCTGCGCCGCCAGCGCGTGGCCCGCCAGCGAAAGATCTCCCGCCATGTGAGCACAGTGGCTGGCGACCTGCCCCCGCCCGATCAGATGATCGCCCAGGTGCAGAGCGAGGCCGCCCGCCAGATTCGCCGCGAGATGCGTAACTTCAATGACCAGTACGCCCGCGAAATGCTGCGGATCGCCCGCCAGCCCGCGCATCGCGACGACCGCATCTTTGTCTGCGGGCACACCCACCAGGCCCGCGCCGTGCCGCTTGGCGCGGGGCAAACCTACTTCAACACAGGCACGTGGACGGAGATTATCTACGATGTGGCCGCCATGATCCGCCAGGAGCAGCGCTTCCCTTTTCTGGAGATCACCTACCCCGAAGGGGATGCGCCCGAGGGCAGCCTGCTGGTATGGCTGGGCACCGATGAGCCGCCGCAGCCATGGCAGGACGGGCCAAAACTAGAGCGCCGCCGTGGAAGAATTCGGTTACAATAGCCGCAACGCTCTGGGAGTACTGGGCTGGCCCTGGGATGGGTCGTACCACTTGATTTAGGAGGACATATGAAGAACCTGCTTCGGATCGCCGGTATCGCTGCGTTTATCGGTGTGGCTGTCCTGGTTTTCCGCGCCCTGCGCCAGTATCGCGAGGACAGTGTGTTTGATCTGGCCCCGGCCGCCGCTGGCGGGGGGCAAAAGCGCAGCATCAGCCCCGAGTTACTGAGCATCCTGGCCGACCCAGCCGACAAGGGGCCGATTGAACTGCTGACCGACAACGCGGGCAAGGAGTGGCTGGTCAACCGTCGCAACGGCTACCGCTACCCGGTCGAGGACGGCATCCCGATCATGTTGCTCGAAGAGGGCGAGAAAAATAAAGACGAGGGACTGATCCAGAAGTAGCATCTAGGCAACAGGTAACAGGCAACAGGCAACAGGTCGCACCTTGTTGCCTGTTTTTTTCAAGGGAGGGTCAAGGGAGGGTTACCCTCGCTTGAAGACCCTCCCTCCTAGTATTTACGAGATCAACATAATGTCTACCACTGAGACGCCGACGCTGGCCGGTCGCTTCGGCCCCTACGGCGGGCGCTACGTGCCGGAGACGCTGATGCCGGCGGTGGCAGCCCTGGAGGCGGCCTACGTCGCAGCCCAGGGCGACCCGGCCTTCTGGGCCGAACTCGACCAACTCCAGCGCACCTACACCGGACGCCCGACGCCCCTGACCTACGCCCGGCGGCTCAGCGCCCAGCTCGGCGGCGCGCAGATCTACCTTAAGCGCGAGGATCTGGCCCACACCGGCGCCCACAAGATCAACAACGCGCTTGGCCAGGGACTGCTGGCCAAGCGCATGGGCAAGCGCCGGGTCATCGCCGAAACCGGGGCCGGTCAACACGGCGTGGCCAGCGCCACCGTCTGCGCCCTGCTCGGCATGGAATGCGTCGTCTACATGGGTGTGGAGGACATGGCCCGCCAGCGCCCGAACGTCTTCCGCATGCGCCTGCTCGGCGCAGAGGTGCGCGGCGTAGAGAGCGGATCGCGCACGCTCAAGGACGCGATCAACGAGGCCATGCGCGACTGGGTGACCAACCCGGACAGCTACTATCTGCTGGGATCGGCCCTTGGCCCGCACCCCTACCCGACCATGGTGCGCGACTTTCAGCGCGTGATCGGCCAGGAGGCTCGCGCCCAGATACTGGCGCAGGTGGGGCGTCTGCCCGATGTGGTGGTGGCCTGCGTAGGCGGCGGATCGAACGCGATCGGGATCTTCCACCCGTTTCTCGAAGACACGGGCGTGGCCCTGCGCGGCGTGGAGGCCGGTGGGCGCGGCCAGAAACTCGGCGACCACGCTGCGCGATTTCTCTCGGCTCTGCCCGGCGTCCTCCAGGGCACCTACTCATATGTACTCCAGGATGAAAACGGCCAGATCGCACTGACCCACTCGATCTCGGCGGGCCTCGACTACGCCAGCGTCGGCCCCGAACACGCCTGGCTCCACGACACCGGGCGGGCCGTCTACACCTTCGCCGACGACACGGAGGCTCTCGCCGCCTTCGAGATCCTCTCGCGCAACGAGGGGATCATCCCGGCCCTGGAGAGCGCCCACGCCATCGCCGAGGTGATCAAGCTCGCCCCGACCATGCGCCCCGACCAGATCATCCTGGTGAACCTGTCCGGGCGCGGCGACAAGGATATCTTCACGGCGGCCGAGGCGCTGGGGATGGAGATCTAGCTTAGCCCACAGATGCACAAGAACCGCTTCTACATCATCAATAGCCCGCGCAAACAGCTTACCGAAGAGCCGGCGGGTTACGGATTCCGCAGGCCGCTGCGTTACCTCTCGCTCTTCAGTGGCGCGATGGGGCTTGACCTCGGGCTGGAGGCGGCGGGGTTCACCCCCGTCCTTAGCCTCGATAGCGACGCATGGGCCTGCGCAACGATCCAGGCAAATAGGCCGGGATTACCCGTCATCAAGGGCGATATTCGCGATTGGGATGGGGCAAAGCTCTGTCAGCATGCTGGTATTGCGCCTGGGGATCTGGTCTGCGTGGTCGGCGGGCCGCCCTGCCCCTCGTTCAGCACCGCTGGGCGGCGGCAGAGCTTCAATGACCTGCGCGGAGAGGTAATGTTCGACTTCCTGCGGATCATTGATGAGCTGCGACCGCCATTCTTTGTGATGGAAAATGTGCGCGGGATCTTATCGGCAGCGATAAAGCACCGCCCACTTGAGCAGCGCACGAACGGCCACTCCCCGCTGAGCAACGAGGAGCGCCAGGGCTCGGTGCTGTCGAGTCTGCGGCAGCGCTTCGCCGCTATGGGTTACACTGTGACGGTTGAACTGGTAAACTCGGCGAACTACGGCGTGCCCCAGCCTTTTACCTGCGCATCATTCGGGTGATGCAGGATCGACCAACCTTTCACAAGGTCGGGTTTGATTGCGCCTGGGTGGCGGCGGTGAATCGCTTCACTGCCGCATTTATAGCCGATTTCTGCCACCCCGACGGGATCATCAACTGGGAGGCGCTGGTGAAGTTCAATAGCGGAACACGCGAATGAAAACCTGTCTCATCCTCAACCCGTGGGCTGGGCGCGGCGCGGCCGGGCAGCGTCGGCCCGAGCTTGAGGCTGCGTTGCGTGCCGCCGGGGTGGATTTTGACATGGTGGAGACCCACGCCCGTGGCGGAGCCACGGAGTTGACCTACCAGGCCATGGAGCGCGGCTACGGCTGCGTGGCGGCGGTGGGCGGCGATGGCACGATCAACGAGGTGGTGAACGGGCTGCTGGGCGGGCGCGAGCAATCTGGCCGCGAGGCGGTCCTCGGGATTGTCCCCCTCGGCACCGGTAGTGACTTTGTGAAGGCACTCGATGGCGTCGAGCCGAATGACTTGGCCGGGGCCGCGCGGCGCCTGGCAACCGGGCGCATCCGCTCGGTCGATGTCGGCATGATCACCGTCGAGTCGCCGGCCGGCGCGGAGCGCCGCCACTTCATCAACGGCCTCGGCATGGGCATCGACGCCCAAGTGGCGGTGGAGAGCCTGAAGCTGACCGGCCTGAAGGGCTTCGCGGTCTACCTCATGGCGATCATCCGCGCCCTGGCTACGTACAAGGCCAACGTGATGACGGTGCGCTTTGACGGCAACGAGGTGCGCCGCCGCCTGCTCTTCGCTAGCGTCGCCAGCGGGCGCAGCCAGGGCGGCGGATTCCTAATGACCCCCGAGGCGCTGATCGACGACGGACTGCTCGACCTGTGCATCGTCGAGAAGCTGCGCCTCGATCAGATCATCCGCCACCTGCCCAAGCTGATGGAGGGCAGCCACACGAAGCTCCGCGAGGTGACGATGGGCCGCGCCCGGCATGTCGAGGTCACCTGCCAGAGCGGCATCCCGGTAGCCACTGACGGTGAGGTCGTGGCTACCGCCGCCACCCGTGTCTGCGTTGATGTGCTGCCCGGCGCGGTGCGGCTGGTGGTGTGACCTCGCCGCTAGCCGAATGCCGCTAGCCTGACGCCATCGGCTATAATGGTGGCCTATTCGTGAGTCTTATCTAAGGTGTGACTGGTATGACCAGACGGAATTGGTGGTCGCGCCCACCCGCGCCGACGGGGCGGGTGCCCGCCAAGTGGCGACGTGGATGTCTCATCTCCAGCCTCGTTATCGTTGTGCTGATGCTGATCGCGGGGGCTGTGCTTGGGCTGCGCCCGGATCTGGCGGCCCAGGGTGCTGATATGCTGCGGGCGGTCGCCGGGGATGAGGTGGTGGCTAGGCTTGAGGACACCGTGTTTGCCGTCAGGGATTGGGCGCAGCAGCAGGCGTATCAACTCGGCATGATCCACGCCTCTGCGCCGTGGGACTCGGGCACCCCCGCCGTTGCGCGGGCTGCGACACCTCGCCCGACCGCCCCGCCCGCCTCCGCCACCCCTACGCCGCACGGAACGCCCGCGCTCGCTCGGCCAAATCCGACGGCAACGGTAGCGCCACCAACCCCCACGCCCACCGAGTGGCAGCCGGATCCGCTGCCTGATGTGGGGACGATGGACGGCGCCGGGCAGTGGTCGGCCTACCTGACGGATCCCGCCGGACATGTGGTTGCCTACCGAACCTTCGTGCAGCCCGACCCCAAACGCCCGTATGTCTACGCCGCCGTCGTCGCGATGAACCTTCGGGCAATGCAGGTACACTTTGTACTCGGCACCGAGGAGCCGATCTCGAAGGTCAAGATCGCACGCAAAGGTAAGATACCGGAAGCTGACCTTCAGGGCGGCCAGTTACTGGCCGCCTTCAACGGCGGATTTAAGGCCCGCCACGGGCACTTTGGGGCGATGATCGACGGGGTGACGGTGCTGCCGCCGATTGACGGGCTCGGCACCATCGCGCTGTATCAGGGCGGGCAGATTCGGATCGGAGCCTGGGGCCGCGATATTATGGACTCGCCGGGCATGGTGGCCTGGCGCCAGAACGGCCCGCTGCTGATCGACGACGGGGCGATCAACCCGCACACGAAGGATCAAACCTCCCGAGACTGGGGAATTATCCTCAATGGCGTCACCGCCGTCGAGCGCTCCGGGGTCGGCATCAGCGCCGATGGGTCGGTGCTGTACTATGTGGCCGGCGACTCGCTGATCCTGCCACGGCTGGCGGACACCTTCGCGATGATCCACGCCGAAAGCGCGATTCAGCTCGATATTAACTCGATCTATGTGCGCTTTGACGCCTTTCAGGCGACGCCCTCCGGGCTGACCTCGTCTCCGCTGCTCGATGCGATGAAGGGCGAGCGACAGCGCTACCTGCACCCCTGGAGCCGTGACTTCTTCTACCTGACGGCTGCGGGCGATGCCGCCGTCGGCCCGCCGTAGGGGTGAATCATCGCCGCCGGATGCGCTGGATATCACGATACAGCATGCGGCGCTGCGTCACCCCGATCGGATTTGCCTGCGCCGCCAACCTCTGCTATACTTCGCAAACAAATGTGTTCATCTGAGGAGTTCCCTGCTATGTCTATGCGACTGCTCTATCTCGATCCGGCCCAGCTTGAGATTGACCCGGACGGGGTGCGTGAAGATCCGGGGGATGTCGCCGGCCTGGCGGCGACGATCGCCGAGCGCGGGCTGCTCCAGCCGCTCGGCGTGGTGGACTCGGGCGGCGGGCGCTACCGGGTGGTCTACGGCGGGCGGCGGCGGGCGGCGGCGGTGCAACTCGGTCTGGAGCGCGTGCCCTGCATCGTACTCGACACCGACGACCCAGACCTGCTGCTGCGCCAGCTGATCGAGAATGTGCAGCGCCAGGATCTCAACGATGTCGAGCAGGCCCGGGCCTACGCCCGGCTGCGCGCCCAGATCGTCGCGGAGCGTGGCAAGCTCCCCGAGAGTGACCTCGACGATGTCGTCGGCGAGGCCGTGGGCCTGAGCGGCCGCACCGTGCGGCGCTATCTGGGCCTGCTCGACCTGCCCGACGATGTTCAGCAGATGATCCGCCGGGGCGAGCTGAACGTCACCCAGGCCCAGCACCTGCGCCGCGTGCCCAGCCCGAAGACGCAGCGCGAGCTGGCCAAGTTCGCCGTGGACGAGGGTATCTCGGCCGCCGAGCTGAGCAAGCTGGTAGCCTACTTCGCCGCCAACCCAAACCTGACCTTGGAGACGGCGTTGCAGGCCCTGGAGCAGGGTGAGCAGCTACGCACCAAGCCATCTGGCCCCGAACTCAGCCTCGCCGGTGGCCCCATGGGCCGAACCAGCGTCTCCTCGGTGGATCAGGGGGACAGCGACGCCGGCCTGTGGGATGATCAGGACGAGGGTGGGGACGAGGATCGTGGATTCCTGAAGGTTGAGGACGAGACGGTCGAGAACCAGCCCAAGAACAAGGCCCGCGTCTTCCGCATCCGCTCCCTCGACCAGATGGTCGATGAAACCGACCGCATCTCGCGGGCCTACGCCGAGGGCGACCTGGTGAAATGGGTGAAGTCGGACGAGGGGGCACCCTTTAAGCTCCGCCTGCTGCTCAAGCAGTTGGAGAGCCTCGCCCGTGGCCTACGCGACCTGGCCAGCCAGCACGGCTGGGAGCCGGAGTAAGGGTGTAGCAGCGCAACACGGGTGCGCCTTTAGTTCGATCCCTCGAAGAGCTGGATCAGGTCGGTGATCGTCTGGTCGCGGGGCTGGTCGTCACTGCCCAGGCAGTTCTGGGCGTAGCAGCGCAACACCTGGCCGTTGACGCTGGCTAGGGCCGATTTCACCGCCGTCACCTGGGTCACGATCTCGCGGCAGTCGCGCCCCTCCTCGACCATGCGCTGGATGCCGCGCACCTGGCCCTCGATCCGCCGCAGACGCAGCAGCACGTCGTCGCGGCGGGCCACCGAGAGCGGACGAACTTGATCGGACATAAGAGCCTCCCGGTAACAGGGGCGTGTGATCAGAGCAAGGCGCTCTCGAATGCCTCGCGGTACGCGCCCTCGGTGCGCGAGCCGATCAGCCGCTTGAACTCCTTGCCGTCCTTAAAGATGATCAAGGTCGGGATGCCCTGGATGCCCAACTGCCCGGCCCAGCGCGGGTCCTCATCGGTGTTCACCTTCGCGATGGTGAGCTTGCCCTCATAGTCGCCAGCGAGCTTGTCCAGGGTCGGCGCAATCGTCCGGCACGGCCCACACCACGGCGCCCAGAAATCGACGACCACGGGCGTCTTGGACTGTAGCACCTTCAGCTCGAACTCGTTGTCTGTGACCACCACGGGCTTCGCCATAACAAACCTCCTCGGGGCGGTGTCCGCCTCGGTACGCTTCTTCATACCTGGGGGGGGTATTCCCTAGAGCTGTATTATATCCATGAGGAACACCTTGTCAACCCCGACCCAGCCCTTTTCCTCGGCGAATTGTTCCTCGCCAGATCTGCCGTTCCGGTACAGAGATATTCTCTCAGGCGTACACACCTCTTCTCTTGCAACGCTGGCAGATACTGTTATGCTCAGGGCACAGTGGTAATCTGTGTCTCTATATTCCGCACGGGGAAGCTCGGAGGGGCACTATCCCTTCGAGAAGACCCTTTACTCGCACTATCAAACTCAGTTTGATAGGCGAGCATTGAGGAGGATCGATATGTCAACACAGACAGTGTCGTCGCTCACGTTGCTCGTGCCACTTGACGGCTCGCCCTTGGCCGAGCAGGCACTACCCTTCGTTCGTACGCTGGCCGCGCTGGTGCCGACCAAGGTTCACCTGCTACGGGTGATCGCACCGGCGCTGGTGCGCGCGGTAGCGAGCCACGAGGCGGTGATGCTGGCCGTCGCTGGCGACACCCTTGGCGATCAGGACGAGCAGATCGATACGATGCGCGAGACGCTTCAGGCCGAGGCTGAGGGCTACCTGGAGCGCGAGGCGGCCACGCTCGTCACGCAGGTGCAGGAGGTTCAGCGTGAGGTAGCGTTCGGCCTGCCCGCCGAGCAGATCGTGGCCGCCGCCGCACGCCTGGGCGACGGCATGATCGTCATGGCCACCCACGGCAAGGGCGGGTTGCTGCGCTGGGCCTTGGGCAGCGTGACCACCCGCGTACTCCATCTTACCGCCCGCCCCGTCCTGCTGGTTCGCGGCACCAACCTCAGCCAGGAGGAGGCACCGGTGCCGTCGCTACGGCGGATTATGGTCGCGCTCGACGGCTCGCTTGAGGCCGAGCGTGCCCTGCCTCTGGCTGCCGGGCTTGCGCATGCGGCCAACGCCGACATGCTCCTGGCCCAGGTGATCGACCCGGTCAGCGCGCCGATCTCCGTGCTCGCCGCCGACGATGCCACCGCCCGGCTACGCGAGCTGGCCTTCCACTACCTCGACCACATCGCCGGAGAGATCACCGGCGATGTCGGTCGCTCGGTCACCACGACGGTGCCGGTCGGCCACGTGGCCGAAGAGATTGTCGAGGAGGCCGCCCGCAAACACATCGACCTGATCGTACTCGGGCGCCATGGCCTGAGCGGGGCTCAGCCCTCATTCCTTGGCGGGACGGCCCAGAAGGTCTCGCAGGCCAGCTCCGTGCCGCTGCTCGTCGCCGGGTAGCCTACGCTGACATCTCGGCGGGAGTGTGGGGGTGGCCAGGCCGCCCCCACACTTTTTTTATGGTGGCCCCAAAGATACGCCATCACCATCTTTCAGAAGCCGTGTTACTATAGTGTCGCAGCTGATAATCAGATCCTACGGATCTGCCCTGGCGTGGTGTACTACGTTTTGCTCATCACCAGCGTGATCACCGACCGCCGACCACCAACCGCCGACGAATCACTGATCAACGACGATCAGAGTTTTGCTGTTCGTCGTTCGTCGCTTGCTGTCCGTCGTTCGTCGTTTGTTGTCCGTCGTTCGTCGTTCGTCCAAGACGAAGAGAGTGAGAAGAGCCGATGAGTACCTTTCAAGACCTGCACGTGGGAACAGACGGAGTGGTGAGCCTGAGCGTTGCCCAGCGTGGGCACCAACTTCTCGACACGCCCATGCTCAACAAGGGCAGTGCCTTCAGCGAGGAGGAGCGCCGGGATCTGGGCCTGCTCGGCCTGCTGCCGCCCCACGTCGCCACCATGGATGAGCAGCTAACCCGCACCTACGAGAACTATCGCCAGAAGACCAGCGACCTTGAGCGCTACGTGTTCCTGACCAGCCTCCAGGATCGCAACGAGGTCCTCTTCTATCGGCTGCTTCAGCTCCACACCGTCGAGATGATGCCGATTGTCTACACCCCGATTGTCGGGGCGGCCTCGCAGCACTACAGCCACATCTACCGCCGCCCGCGCGGACTCTACATCCCCTACCCCGACGCCGACAAGATCGAGGAGATGCTGCGCAACACGCCCTTCCCCGAGGTGCGCGTGATTGTCGTCACCGACGGCGAGCGCATCCTCGGCCTAGGCGACCTGGGCATCGGTGGGATGGGCATTCCGATCGGCAAGCTCTCGCTCTACACCCTCTGCGCCGGCATCCACCCCGCCACCACCCTGCCGATCACCCTCGACGTGGGCACCAACAACCGCGAACTCCTGGACGACCCGCTCTACCTGGGCTGGCGTCACGAGCGCGTGCGCGGTGCCGCCTACGACGCCTTCATCGAGCAGTTTGTTGTCGCGGTGACGCGGGTCTTCCCCGATGTGATCTTGCAGTGGGAAGACTTCGCCAAGCAGAATGCCGCCACCCTGCTCGACCGCTACCGCAACCGGCTTTGCACCTTCAACGATGACATTCAGGGCACCGGAGCCGTCACCGTCTCCGGCCTGCTGGCCGCCACCGATGTGGCCGGCCTGCCCCTGCACCAGCAGCGCATCGTCATGCTCGGTGCCGGCTCATCCGTCCACGGCATCTGCGACCAGATCGTGGTCGCCATGTGTGACGAGGGTGCCACGCCCGCCGAGGCTCGGGCCATGATCTGGCTGGTTGACAGCCGTGGGCTGGTTCACTCCGGGCGCACCGACCTGGGCGACGAGCCCTTTAAGGTGGCCTACGCCCAGCCCGCCAGTTGCACCGATGGCTGGCATCGGACAGAGTCCGGCCCCGTCACCCTCGCCGAGATCGTCCACAACGTGCGCCCGGGCATCCTGATCGGCGCGGCCGCGCAGCCCGGTGCCTTCAGCGAGGCGCTCGTCCGCGACATGGCCAGCCACGTCGAGCGGCCGATCATCTTCCCGATCTCTAACCCCACATCCAAGAGCGAGGCGGTTCCCGCCGACCTGCTGGCCTGGACCGACGGGCGCGCCCTGGTCGCTACCGGCAGCCCCTACGCCCCGGTACCCTTTGGCGATAAGCTCGTCACGATTGGCCAGTGCAATAACGTCTTCATCTTCCCCGGCGTGGGCCTGGGCGTGCTGGCCTCGGGCGCGCGCCGCATTACCGACGGCATGTTCGTGGCCGCCGCCCGCGCGCTCAGCGAGCTGTCGCCCGCCCGCGAGGATCCAGCTGCCTCGCTCTATCCGGCCCTCGAAAACGTGCGCTACGCCGCGCGCCAGGTGGCGCTGGCGGTCGGCCTCGAAGCCCAGCACGCCGGTGTGGCCGAGCTGTGTACCGCTGTGGAGCTGTCCCACCGCGTCGATCAGCTTATGTGGGAGCCGCGCTACGCCCAGATCCGCCGGGCCTAAGGCACATTTCCCCAGGGCTGATGCAAAGTCGCTGGGGCTGCGTCCCAGACCTCGCTTTTTGTTGGTTTTTGGCGGCTTCGCCGCCAAAAACCAACAAAAAAAAAGATCGTTCGGGGGTGGCTTTGCCACCTCCAAACCCCCGCCGGAGGCGACGTTGCAACCGCCCTGCACATTTCCTCAACACAACGCGGGTTTTTAGGGCGGCAGCGCTACATTCAATTAGCGCCGATCACGCAGGCCGTAGGGCCGGGCCTCGTTGTCGAAGCCGAGGGCGTCGGAGACGATGTAGAGTGGCCGCCCCTTGACCTCGTCGTAGATCCGACCGACGTACTCGCCGATGATGCCGATTGAGACCAGCTGCACCGCGCCGAGGAAGAGTACCATCGCCAGGGTGCTGGCCTGCCCGTAGAAGGCCGAGTCGGTCGGGTTCCCGGTGTAAAGCAGGCGCATGACCACCACGGCGAACAGAAAGGTCAGGCTGATCGCGGCGGTGATGAAGCCCAGGTAGGTGGCCAGTTGGAGCGGCAGGTAGCTAAAGCTGGTGATCCCGTCCATGGCAAACTTAAGCATCTTGCGCAGCGGGTATTTGGTATCGCCGGCCTTGCGGGCGTGACGCAGGTAGGGCACGCCGGCCTGCTTGAATCCCACCCACACCGATAGCCCGCGCATGAAGCGGTGGTGTTCACGGATGCGCGCCAGCGAGTCCACCACTTTGCGATCCATCAGCCGGAAGTCGCCGGTGTCCAACGGGATATTCACGCTGGTGATCTTGATGATCAGGCGATAGAACAGGGCCGCCGTCATGGTCTTAAACCAGGTCTCGCCCTCGCGCTCGGCGCGTACCGCGTAGACCACCTCGTAGCCCTCGCGCCACTTGGCGATCAGCTCGGGGATGACCTCGGGCGGATCCTGCAGGTCCGAGTCGATCACCACCACCGCGCAGCCCTGGGCGTAGTCGGTGCCGGCGGTAATCGCCAACTGGTGGCCGAAGTTCTTGGAGAAGTAGACCACCTTGACTCGCGGGTCGCGCCGGTTGATCTCGCGCATGAGTTCAGGCGAACGGTCACGGCTACCGTCGTTTATCAGCACGATCTCGAAGGGTTCGCCCAGCGCCTCTAGCGCGGCGCTTGTCCGCTGACAGAACTCCTCGATCAGCTGCTCCTCGTTATACACCGGTGCAACCACCGAGAAGGTGGGGCGTTCGTGGGTCATATATCCTCACGGTATCCTTGATGGGTCGGCGATGTCGCCGCCCGATAGGATACCAGATCTCAGCTCATCTGCTCCCAGTTCGGGCCAGTCTCGACATCTACGCCTAAAGGCACCTGCTGCTCCACGCCGTCCGCGTCGGCCCACTTCAGCGCGTAGGCGTGTTCCATCACCCTGCGCACGAGATCTTTGGCCTGATCCAGCTCGGCGTCGGGAGCCTCAAGGATCAGCTCGTCGTGAACCTGGAGCAGCAGCCGCGTGCGCAGGCCGTGTTCCTCCAGTGCGCGCAACATATTCACCATAGCGATCTTCATGATGTCGGCAGCGGTGCCCTGGATGGGCGCGTTGACCGCCTCGCGCTCGGCGGCCGCCCGTCGCGGCCCCTTGGTCTGCAGGTCGCGCATCTCGCGGCGTCGCCCAAAAATGGTTGAGACATAGCCGTTGGCCTGCCCCGACTCGATTGTCTCGCTGATGTAGGTGCGGATGCCGGGGAAGCGAGCGAACAGGCCGTCGATCAGCGCATGCGCGTCTGTCCGGCTCAGCTCAGTGCGCTGGGCCAGGCCGAAGGCGCTCATCCCGTAGATGACGCCAAATACGACGCTCTTCGCGATCCGGCGCTGGCCCGTGTCCACCTGCGCAATCGGCACGCCGAAGAGTTGCGCCGCCGTGGCTGCGTGGATATCCTGGCCTTCTTGGAAGGCCCGCACTAGGCTCGGATCCCTGGTGATGTAGGCCAGGACGCGCAGCTCGATCTGCGAGTAGTCGGCGGCGATGAAGGTGTGTCCCGGCGCGGCCACAAACCCGCGCCGGATCTCGCGGCCCTCCTGGGTTCGCACGGGTATGTTCTGTAAGCTTGGCTCAGACGAACTCAACCGCCCGGTGGCCGCGCCCACCTGGTTGTAGGTCGTGTGAACCCGCCCGGTCTGCGGGTTGACTAGGCCGGGCAGGGCGTCCACGTAGGTACTCTTGAGCTTGGAGAGCTGGCGATACTCCAAGATACGCTCGCAGATCCCGCTGGTGTCCTTTGCGCGCAGGCGCTCCAGGGTGTCGGCGGTAATCGAGTACTTCTTGGTCTTCGCCGTACGGTCAACGCCCTCGGTAGGCAGGCCGATCTTGCCGAAGAGGATGTCGCTGATCTGGTCGCTGGAGTTGATGTTGAACGGCCCCCCGGAGATCTGGTAGATCTCGTGTTCGATCTCGCCAATGCGTGTACCGAACTTGACGCCTAGCTGCTCGATGTAGGGCTTGTCGAGGCCGATCCCGGCCTGCTCCATCGTCACCAGCACATCTACCAGGGGCAGTTCCAGGCGTCGAAAGAGGCTGGCGAGGCGCGGGTTGGCGTCCAGCTGCGGCTCCAGGGCACCCACGAGGCGCAAGGTCATGTCGGCATCGGCAGCGGCGTAGGGTGTCGCCAAAGGTATTGGCACCTTGTCAAAGCTGATCTGCTTGCTGGCCTTGCCGATCAGATTCTCAATCGGGGTCATTGTGTCGGGGAGCTGGAGTTCGTAGAAGGCCAGATCCTTCAGGCCGACGCGCTTGCCGAGCAGGGCGGCCACGATCATCGTGTCGAAGGCCAGGCCGCGCACGCGGATCCCCGCGCCTAGCAGCATCTCGATGTCGAACTTGGCGTTGTGGGCGTATTTGGCCTTAGCCGGGTTCTCAAAGAAGGGTTTGAGCGCCGCGATCACCTGCACGGCGGGCAACTGCGGCCCCTCGGCGTGGCCACAGGGCACATAGACCGCGCTGCCGGGCGCGATGGCGATGGAGATTCCGCAGAGGGCGCTCTGGAAGGGGCGCAGGCCGGTGGTCTCGGTGTCGAAGGCGAAGCCGGGGGCAGCCTCCAGCGCACGCACCAGGGCGGCCAGCTCGTGGTCGGTCGTGACGGCGCGGTAATCACCGAGGGCGGGCGCGGACGGGACATCGGCGACGAGGAGTGGCACCTCGCCGAAAAGCGAGAGCTGCGTGGTCTCGGAGGTAGAGACGGCATGCTGGGCCGTCTCTCCGTCGGTACCGGGCAAGACGGCCCGCTGGGCCGTCTCTCCGTCGGTATCGGGCAAGACGGCCCACCGGGCCGTCTCTCCGTCGGTACCGGGCAGCTTCTTCAGCAAGCCCGAGCTGGCACCAAACTCCAACTCCTGGAACAGCCGGATCACGGCGGCCCGGTCATACTCGTGGACGGCGGCGTCGGCGAGGATCAGCCGCACCGGCACATCACAGACGATGGTGGCCAGCTTCTTGCTAAATACCGCCGCCTCGCGCTGGCCATCGAGCAGCTTCTGGTAGCGATTCGGGGCATCGGCGAGGTGGTCGTAGAGGTTCTCCACGCTGCCAAACTGATTGAGCAAGGTGATCGCCCCGGCCTCGCCGATGCCCCGCACGCCGGGGATATTGTCGGACGTATCGCCCTTGAGGCCGCGCAGGTCGGCCAACTGGCTAGGAGCGAGACCCTTGTAGCGCTCGCGAACCTTCGCTTCGTCGTAGATCGTGGTGGTCGTTTTTTGGCCGTAGGGATTGGCCAAGATCACCCGCACGTGCGCGTCTACCAACTGAAGCGAGTCCGTATCGCCGGTGAGGATGAGCGTCTCGACATCCTCGGCGCTGGCCTGGCGGGCCAGGGTGCCGATCACATCGTCGGCCTCATAGCCGTCGGCGGTGTAGATCGGCATGTTCAGGGCGCGGCAGAACTCCTGGATGCGCGCCATCTGCGAGTGAAATTCCTCGGGCGTCTCGGCGCGACCGGCCTTGTACTCGGCGTACATATCGTCGCGGAAGGTGCGCCCAACGTCGAAAGAGATAGCGACGTACTCGGGGCGCTGCGCCTGGATCGTGGTGAGCAGGATCTGGGCGAAGCCAAAAACTGCGTAGGTCGGCTCGCCACGCGAGGAGCGCAAGCCAGAGACCTTCAGGGCGTGGAAGGCGCGGAAGGCCAGGGCGTGGCCGTCGATCAGCGCGAGGCGCTTGCGTTGGGACATAGCGGGACTCTCCCCCGTAGCAAAAGCGTGCTAAATAACATTATACCATCCCGCCTCGGCCTGTGGTATGCCGGGGGTTTGGATCGTGGATGACACGAAATGGGGCGAACTTCGTGTTCGCGAAGTTCGCGTTCGCGTCATCCGCCCCATTTCGTGTCATCCGCGATCCAAACCCCGCCCGCGATCGAGACCCCCGTCTTCGCCTTGCAGGTAACGGTACAGCGCCGCGCCGACCTTGGCCGGGTCGTAGCGCATCGTGTCCTGCTTGTTCCAGAGCTGGCGGGCCGTGCCGGGAGCCTCGCTGTAGTCGTCCAGCAGGGGCTGCACGCCGAGGGCCGCGATCTGGGCGATCTCGGTGTCGTCGGGTGCGAGTATCTGCAGACCATCGGCGGCCAGACGCTCAACCAGATCATTCGGCAGGTTCGGGCTGCGGTTGATAATGGCCGCGTCGAGGTGCCCTGGCCCGAGCAGTTCGTCCAGGCGGGCCACGTGATCGTAGGCTCCCATGCGCTCGGTCTGCCCGGACTGGGTGGTGGAGTTGCAGACGTAGACCACCCGCGCCCGCGTCGAGCGCAGCGCCTCGACCACGCCGCCAAACTGGAGGGTGGCCAGGATCGAGGTGAAGAAGCTGCCCGGCCCGATCGTCACCAGGTCGGCGTCGAGGATGGCCTCAATCGCTGGCGGGTAGGCGGGGGCGGGCGGGTCGAGGAAGAGCCGCCGGATGGGCGGCTGGCCCAGGGCGCGCACCTGCACCTCGCCGCGCACCGTGGAGCCATCGGCCAGTTCAGCGCAGAGTTGCACGTCGGCGGTGGAGACGGGCAGCACCGGAACGGCGCTGCCCGCCAGCTCGGCGACGGTGGCCACCGCCCCGGCGAAGTCACCGCTGAGCTGAGCGAGGGCCGCGATCAGCAGGTTGCCGAAGGCCATGCCGTCGAGGGCGGGGTGCGCGGGGGCGCGGAAGCGCTGCTCCAGCAGGCGCGGCCAGAGCGCATCGCGGTCGGTCGCCAGGGCCGCGATGGTGGCCCGCAGGTCGCCGGGGGCGGGGATGTGGCCCACCGCCCGCGCCACCCCCGTGCTGCGGCCAGTGTCCGTCACCGCGACAACCGCCGCGCGCCGGGCGAAGTAGGGTGCCGCGCCGAGCAGCATCTGGGACGCGCCGCCGCCGCCGCCGATTGCGACAAGGGTTGCGGGTTGCGGGTTGCGGGTTGTATGGGTCACATGATCCGTCCGATCAGCTTACGCAGTTCCATCGCCCAGAGTACCGTGCTGCCGACGGCGGTACACACCAGCCAATCGCCCAGAGACAGCGAGGTTGTGCTGAATGCCTGCTGGAGCACCGGCACATACACCACCGCTATCTGGAGCGCCACCGAGAGCAGCACCGCCAGCCAGAGCCAGCGGTTCGCGCCCAGCTTGTGGAAGGCGCTGCGCCGCTCAAAGCGGGCGTTAAAGACGTTGAAGAGCTGGAAGAAGACCAAGGTGGTGAAGGCCAGGGTTTGCGCGTAGTGCGCCGATCCCTGCCCGCCAGGCAGCAGCCCGCCGGGCAGCGCCCAGTCCATCACGCCGAGGGTGCCAACGCCCATCACCGTGCCGATCAGCACGATGTCGCGCCAATCTCGCCCGCTGATCACATTGCTGCGCGGATCGCGCGGCGGCCTGGTCATCACATCGTGGTCGGCGGGCTCGACGCCGAGAGCCAGGGCGGGGGCCGAGTCGGTCAGCAGATTCACCCAGAGGATCTGGGTGGCCAGGAGCGGCACCACCACCGCCGAGCCAACCTCGGGCACGAGGCCGATCAGCTTGGCCAGCACCACCCCGAAAAACATGGTAAAAACCTCGCCGATGTTCGACGAGAGCAAGTAGCGCAGGAACTTCTGGATGTTGGCGAAGATTGAGCGGCCCTCCTCGACGGCGGCGACAATCGAGGCGAAGTTGTCGTCGGTGAGGATCATATCGGCGGCACCCTTGCTCACGTCGGTGCCGGTGATGCCCATGGCCACGCCGATGTCGGCCGCCTTGAGGGCCGGGGCGTCGTTCACGCCATCGCCGGTCATGGCGGCGATCTCGCCGTTGGCCTTGAGCGCACGCACAATGCGCAGCTTGTGTTCGGGGGCCACCCGCGCGAACACGCTGTGCGCGCCCACCGCCGTGCGCAAGGCCGCTTCGTCCATCTGCTCGATCTCGGCCCCGCGCACCGCCAGCGCCCCCGGCGCGGCGATGCCTAGCTCGGCGGCGATAGCCGCCGCCGTGGTCGGGTGGTCGCCAGTAATCATGATCGGGCGCACCCCGGCCAGCTTGGCCTCTTCCACCGCGCGGCGGGCCTCGGGGCGGGGCGGGTCGATCATCCCCAGCACACCGAGAAAGACCAACTGCTGCTCGAACGCCTCGCCCTGGATTGTAGATTGACTGCTGGCCGCAGCATCTGCAACCGGCAATCCAAAATCGGCCATCGGCAGCGTGCGGTAGGCCACGCCGAGGGTGCGCAGCGCCTCGCCCGCCAGGGACTCGACATCGGCCAGGATGGCCGCACGGCGGGCATCGGTCATAGGCCGCACCGCATTGCCGGCCTGCTCGAAGTCGCAGCGCGTGAGCATCATATCCGGGGCACCCTTGGCAAAGACCAACACCCGCTCACCGCGCTCGGCGTCGGTGTGGGTGGTGCTCATCAGCTTGCGCTCGGAGCTGAAGGGCACCTCGCCCACGCGCGGGAAGCGCTCGCTCAGGGCGGCGTCGGTCAGCCCGGCCTTGCGCGCAGCCACCAGGATGGCACCCTCGGTCGGGTCGCCCTGAATGATCCAGCGCCCGTCCTTGCGCACCAACCCGGCGTTATTGGCTAGGTTGGCGGCGCGCAGGGTCTTCTGCACCTCGCTACGCAGGGCCGGGTCGGCCAGGGGTGCGCCGTCGAGCAGCACCTCGCCCTCGGGGGCGTAGCCGATCCCGCTTAGGCCCACGCGGCCACCGGCGGTGATCACCGCCCGCACCGTCATCTCGTTCTTGGTCAGGGTGCCGGTCTTATCCGAGCAGATCACCGTGGTCGAGCCGAGCGTCTCCACCGCCGAGAGCTTGCGCACGATCACGTTGCGCCGGGCCATGCGCTGCATGCCCAGCGAGAGCACAATGGTGGTGATTGCGGTCAGACCCTCGGGCACCGCCGCCACGGCCAGGGAAACGCCAAGCAGCAGCACATCCACCAGTTCGCCGAGATCGCGCACGTGGTTGATCAGCACAATGGTGGCGCTCATGATCACGGCGATGATGATTACCACGACGCCGAGCAGCTTGCCGACCCGGTCGAGCTCCTTCTGGAGCGGGGTCGAGTCGCTCTGAGTCTCCTGGAGCGAGCCAGCGATCTTGCCAATCTCGCTGGCCGGGCCGGTGGCTGTGACCAGGGCGCGGCCGCGACCGGAGGCCACGGCGGTACCGCCAAAAACCATGTTCAGCCGGTCGCCGATGCTGGCCGTGCCGAGCATGGCGGCGCTATCTTTGGAGACGGGGCTGCTCTCGCCGGTGAGGGTTGACTCGGCCACGCGCATAGCGATTGACTCGATCACCCGGCCGTCGGCGGGCAAGGTGTCACCCTCCTCGATCAGCAGGATGTCGCCGGGCACAACCTCGGCGGTGGGGATCAGCTGCTGGACGCCGTCGCGCAGGACACGGGCGCTGGGCGAGGCCATGGCCTGAAGGGCGGCCACGGCCTGCTCGGCGCGGTTCTCCTGTACAAAGCCGAGCATACCATTGAGCAGGACAATCGCCAGGATGGTGATTGTCTCAAAGGGCAGCGGCTCATCGCGCTCGATCAGCCAGGCCACAAACGAAATCAGCGTGGCGACCAGCAGCAGCCCGGTGAGCGGGTCGCGGAACTGGGCAAGGAATCGCCGCCAGGCGGGGGTAGGCGGCGGGGCGGGCAGTTCGTTGCGCCCGTGGCGAGCCAGCCGCTCGGCGGCGACGGCGGCGCTCAACCCGCAGGCTGGGCTGACGCCGAGGTCGACCAGGAGATCATGCACCTCGCGGGTGTAGGGTGGCGAGGCCGTGCTGGTACTCGGCATATGTGGCTCCATAGGTTGAATTTTGGCCGATTGACAGCTGGCGAAACCGACGTAGAATAAATAAACCGACCGACGGTTTATTATTCTGTTCGAGGGGGGCACCCATGGCGCGCACCGTCAACGAACACGAGTACGCCGTCAAGCGTGCGGAGATCCTCGCCGCCACCTGGCGGCTGATGTGCCGCAAGGGCTACGACCAGATCACGATCAAGGACATCCTCGACGAGTTAAAGATCTCGAAGGGAGCCTTCTACCACTACTTCGACTCAAAGCAAGATCTGCTTGAGGCGCTGCTGAATCGCCTGGAGCAAGAGCACGCACAGATCTTCGCCCTCATTGTACACGAACCCGATCTACCGACGATCAGCCGACTTCAGCGCTACTTCGACCGCATCAGCCGCTGGAAGGTCGCGCAGAAGGCCAACCTGCTCTCGCTGCTGCGCAGTTGGTACGCCGACGAGAACGCCGTCGTGCGGCTGCGGGCGCAGACCACGCTGCTCACGCACATCGGCCCGCTGCTCGGCGAACTGATCGCGCAGGGGGTGGCCGAGGGCGAACTGACGACGGACTTCCCTGACCTGGCCGGCACGATTGTTATCTCGATGCTGGTGGGACTGGGCGACGCCTTCGCCAGAATGCTGCTGACGCCCACGCCGCAGCCGGACGCGCTCCCGGTCGCCGAGCGCATGGTCGCGGCCTATAACGACGCGCTGGAGCGCGTGCTGGGCGCGCGGCCCGGCTCCCTACAGCTGATCGACGCGGCGACAACCCGCACGTGGTTTGAGGCGGGAGGTGTTGTATGATTCAATCCATCACCCTGGCCTGGCGCAACATGTGGCGCAACTGGCGGCGCACGGTGATCGCCCTGGTGGCGATCATCCTCGGCGTGATCTTGCTGCTCTTCTTCGACGGCCTAATCACCGGCTCCGACCAGGCAATCTTCGGCAACGCGGTACGCTTCTACGGAGGCAACCTGCAGATCCACGCGCCGGGCTTCCGCGTGAAGGCCGCACACTACCCGCTGCTGCCCCTGGCGAACACCGACACGGTCATCCAAACCGTCAAGGCCCAGCCGAATGTGCTGGCCGCCTCCGAGCGGATCAACACCGCCGGGATCGTCAGCAACCACGGCAACACCTTGCGCGTCGCCATCACCGCGATCAACCCGGCGGTCGAGGCACCCCTGAGCCTCCAGGCCGAGAATATCGCCCAGGGCCGCTACCTGCGCCCCGAGGATCGCGACGTGATCGTGATCGGCAAGGGTATGGCCGACCTGCTGCAGGTGCAGGTGGGCGACCGGGTGAACCTGATCGGTCGCCGCAAAAACGAGTCGATGCGACAGCACACCATGACCATCGTCGGCATCTACAATCTGGGCATGCCCGAGATCGAGAAGGGCATCGTCTATATGACCTTCGCCGACGCGCAGACGCTCTACAATCTGCGCGACCAGGCCACCGAGGCCGTGATCTTCCTGCAAAAGGTCGGCGGCGAAGATCGCCTGATGCGTGCGCTCCAGAGCGACCTGCCCAGCTACGAGGTGGACATCTGGCAGACCCTGCGCCCCGAGATCAGCCAGACGATGCAGACCAAGCTGGCCGTCACCACCTTCTTCGGAGTCGTCATCCTGCTGATCGCCGCCATCGGCATCCTCAACCTGATGCTGATGGCCTCATTCGAGCGCACCCGCGAGATGAGGGTCGTCACCTTACGCAGATGCTGATGATGATCGGCTGCCTAGACAAGCCCGACGCGGGCGCGGTGAGGATCAAGGGCCAGGACGTGACTCGCCTCAGCGCGAACCAGCGCGCCGATCTGCGGCGCACCAGCATCGGCTTCGTGTTTCAGTTCTTCGCCCTGGTGCCGGTGCTCACCGCCTACGAGAACGTGGAACTGCCGCTGCTGCTCAGCGGGGTGAGGCCGACCGAGCGGCGTGAACGGGTAATGGGCTTGCTGCGCGCCGTCGGCCTAGAGGATCGCGCCAAGCACCGGCCCGACCAGCTTAGCGGCGGACAGCAGCAGCGCGTGGCCATCGCCCGCGCCCTGGCTCCCCGCCCCGTCCTCGTCCTCGCCGACGAGCCCACGGCCAACCTCGACACGGCCAACGGTCAGCAGGCCATGGAGATCATGGAGCGACTGAACCACGAGACCGGCACCGCCTTCGTGTATGCCACCCACGACCCGCGTGTGATCGCCTACGCCCGGCGGGTGGTGAAGATGCAGGACGGCGCGATTGTTGATGCGGGTCTGGTATAGGATGGAAAAAGCCCTTCTGTCCCAAGGCGAAAGCGCTTGGGACAGAAGGGCTTCTTCTGTCATCCCCATCACCCCATCAGACAACCATGCGGCTCCGCCGCACAACACCCGATGAACATGGCCGCTGGTGTCGGACTATCGGCTATCGGCTATCGGCTATCGGCTATTTTCACGTTAGCCCGTCACTGATCATCGCTGGCGCTGATCAC
>CAISPW010000226.1 GCA_903887465.1 uncultured Oscillochloris sp.
CGGGGCTGCGCCCCAGACCTCGCTTTTTGTTGGTTTTTGGCGGCTTTGCCGCCAAAAACCAACAAAAAAAGATCTTTCGGGGGTGGCTTTGCCACCCCCAAACCCCCGCCGGAGGCGACTTTGCTCATGCCCTGGTCCCAAACCTCTTTATCTTGCGATCCCCGGTGCGCGGGTTTATACTGATGGGTGCGCAAGATTGCCTATCCCGTTGGTTGAGGCATGGTTCAATCCAGCTTTACCGCTTACGGCGTTCGTAGCAGCGGCTTCAGCCGCGTGCGGAGTTGCTTGGTGAGCGCAGACAAGGTTTCAAAATCGGCCATTTCAGCTTGACCGTCCTGTGACGAGGCGACGCGGCGATGAGGCGCTCCTATCGCCGCATCGCGTCATCGTCTCGTCGCTGAACGGTCACGTGTGTTTGAAACATGCCTTACGCAGCGTACATGCTGGAGGAAAGCCACCAATGACGTTCAGGCTACACGAGATCTCGACGCCTCAACCGGCGTCGCGCCCGGCCCTGGATGCGAAGATGCCCAACATCCCCGCCCAGCCCAGTTCGATCGCCGATGCGGGCCTAAGCATGGGCTTCATGACCGACCTCATCCTCAAGATTATCTACTTCACCGGATCGGTCACCGGCCAGCGCCTTGAGGAGATGACGAAGCTGCCGTTCCTCGGCATCATCGATAAGGTATTGGAGTTTCTCAAGCTTGAGGAGTTTGTCGATATCACCGGCGCCGAGGGCGGGTTCAGCGAGCGCTCGTTCCAGTATGTGATCGCCAGCAAGGGCCGCACGAAGATCCTTGAGGTGCTGGAGCGTTCCCAGTACGCCGGCCCGGCACCCGTGCCGCTCCAGCAGTACATCGATATGGTCAACCTCCAGAATGTCGGCGAGATGGTCATCGACCAGGCCGCCATCCGCCAGGCGTTCGCGCATATTGTTGTCAACGAGAAGATGCTCGATAAGATCGGGCCGGCCGCAAATTCGGCCCGCTCGCTCTTCCTCTACGGCCCGCCCGGCAACGGCAAGACGACGATCGCCGAGGGCATCTCGAACATGCTCGGCGGCTATGTCCTCATCCCGTACTCCGTGGAGATCGACGGCCAGATTATTAAGATCTTTGACCCGCTCAATCACCAGGTTGTGCAGCAGAACGAGGTCGGCCACGCCGAGGTGGTCGCGCCCTTCCCCGGTGCCCCCTCCCGCCAGATCACCCACGCTTTCCCCGATGCGCGCTGGGTGGTCTGCAAGCGCCCGCGTGTCGTCGTCGGCGGCGAGCTTATCCTTGAGCAGCTTGAGCTGATCTTCGACCCCGTCGCTAAGGTCTACGAGGCACCCTTCCAGCTCAAGGCCAATGGCGGACTCTTCCTGATCGACGACTTCGGTCGTCAGAAGTGCCGCCCCCAGGATCTGCTCAACCGCTGGATCGTGCCCCTGGAAAAGAAGTTTGACTACCTCGCCCTCCAGACTGGCAAGAAGCTCCAGATACCCTTCGATGTGCTGATCATCTTCTCCACCAACCTTAACCCCAAGGATCTGGTGGACGATGCCTTCCTGCGCCGCATCCGCCACAAGATCGAGGTGCCCAACCCCTCCCCCGCCGAGTTCCGCGCAATCTTCCAGCTCGTTTGCAAGCAGAAGAAGATTCCCTACAGCGATGAGGGCCTGCGCCACCTGATCCAGGAACATTATATGAAGGCCGGCCGCGATCTGCGCTCCTGCCACCCGCGTGACTTGTGCGACCAGATCCTCGACGAGGCCAAGTATCGCACCATCGCGCCTTCCATGAGCAAGGAGCTGATCGACCGCGCCTGTGAGGCGTATTTCGTCAAGCTTGGCTAGGGTGAGGGGAGGAGAGCTTCCCGGCTTTTGCATTCACGCTACGGCACCAGATCTACCCGCCGCTGCGAGGCGGCCACTAGGAGGTACGCTCCCTATGTCCCTGCTCAAACGTCTTGGTGGCACCGCCCAGCCCCCCGAGGTTCCGGTGGCTGCGCCGCCACCCCCACTCCCACCAATGCGCGGCCCGGCCCCGATCCCGCTCGCCGAGGTGCCCGTCACGGTCATCCCCCCCGAGCCTCGCAGCACTGCGCCCGCATCGAGCCACACCGCCACGGTGGACGACTCGCTCCCCGCCACTGACCCCAAGCGCATGCTGGATCTCTCCCTCTGGGTCGTCGACCGCATCCAGGCGTCCCTCGGCAACCAGAGTGAGCTGAAGCGATCCCCGGAGAGCGAGAAACTCCTCCAGGAGCGCTTCGCCCGCACCTACCAGCAGGCCGGTGTCAATCTTCCCGATACCGCCGTCAAGCACCTCTTCACGATGGTCTGCGATGAACTGATGGGCTTCGGCCCCATCCAGCAGTTGCTCAACGACGATACGGTCTCGGAGGTGATGGTCAACGGCCCCAACCAGGTCTATGTCGAGCAGAAGGGCAAGCTGCGCCTCACCCCTGTGCGCTTCGCCAGCGATGAACACGTGCTTAAGGTGATCGACCGAATCATCCGCCCCCTCGGTCGCCGCGTTGATCGCAAGTGGCCGATGGTGGACGCCCGCCTCCCCGATGGCTCCCGCGTCAATGCGATCATCCCGCCCTGCGCCATCGATGGCTCCACCGTCACCATCCGCAAGTTCTCGAAGAATAAGCTCAAGGTCGACGACCTGATCCGCTTTGGTTCGCTGAGCCCCGAGATGGGCGAGTTCCTGCGCGCCTGCGTGATCAGCCGACTCAATATCGTCGTCTCCGGCGGCACCGGCTCCGGTAAGACGACGCTGCTCAATGTGCTCTCCAACTTCATCCCCGAGGACGAGCGCATCGTCACCATCGAGGATAGCGCCGAGCTCCAGCTCGCCCAGGATCATGTCGTGCGCCTGGAGGCGAAACCCGCCGAAGTGGACGGCAGCGGCCTGGTGTCCATCCGCGACTTGGTGAAGAACTCGCTGCGTATGCGCCCCGAGCGCGTGGTGATCGGCGAGTGCCGTGGTGGCGAGACGCTGGACATGCTCCAGGCGATGAACACCGGCCACGATGGCTCGCTCACCACCCTCCACGCCAACACGCCCCGCGATGCGCTGGCCCGCATGGAGACGATGTCGATGATGGCCGGTATGGACTTGCCCCTGCGGGTCATCCGTGAGCAGATCGCCTCGGCGATCGATGTGATTGTCCAGCAATCCCGCCTCGATGATGGCCAACGCAAGGTCTCCTACATCACCGAGGTGCAGGGGATGGAGGGCGAGACGGTGGTACTTCAGGATATCTTCAAGCTGGAGATGTTCGGTAAGACGCCTGAGGGCAAGATCCAGTGCGAGATGCGCCCCTCCGGCGTGCGCCCGCGCTTCACCCCGCGCCTGAAGGCCCACGGCTTCGATCTGCCGCCCAGCATCTTCGGCACGGTTCTCCCCGGTCAGCGAAGGTAAATCCTGTAGGGGCGACGCATCAGCCGAACCGATGCCGCTGCTTGCGGCA
>CAISPW010000227.1 GCA_903887465.1 uncultured Oscillochloris sp.
AGGCGACGAGGCGATACTATCGCCTCGTCGCCTCCTCGCTGAACGGTCACGTGTGTTTGAGCCATGCCTAAGCCAAGGGTTATGTCAGCCCGCGCGAGCCGCCGATTACCTCGGCAAGGGCGGCGAGCAGCTCGGGCATGTGGATGGGCATGCCCAAGTACGCACGCGCGCCCGCGTCCCGCGCCCGCTCGGCGTCACCGGCAACGGTGGTGGCACCGATCATAATCGTGGGAACCCCGGCCAGGGCGGGGTCGCTCCTCAGGCGGCGCAGATACTCAAGCCCGCCAAGTCCGGCCATGTGCCGGTCGACCAGCATGGCGGCCGGAGCCTCGGCGCGGGCGCGCTCAAGGGCTGCCATGCCCGCGCCCACCACCGCGCAGCGGTAGCCAGCGGCCAGCAGGCTCCGCGCCAGATGCGCGACCGGCGCGTGCTCGCCGCCCGCCACCAGCACCAGGGGCGCGTCGGTCGACCCACGGCCCTCGTCCGCGCGATGATCGGCGATGATCTGCGCCTCCATCGGTAGCGTCACCGTAAAGCGACTCCCCGTGCCGACCGCGCTCCGCAGCGCGACGCCGCCGCCGTGCATCTCAACAAGCCGTGCGACAAGGGCCAGGCCCAGCCCCGTACCGCCCTGGCCATGCGCAAAGGCGACATCGTTCAGCTGCACAAAGGGAAGAAACAGGCGTGATAGCTGGGACTCGGGGATGCCGACCCCCGAGTCCCAGACCTCAAACACCACAGCGCCACGTGTGCCATCCGCATGCGCCGCAATACCCACCTCGCCACCACTCCGGGTAAACTTGATCGCGTTTGCCAGCAGGTTCACCAAGATCTGCTTGAGCCGCCGCGCATCGGCGTATATCTGCGGCAACTCTCCCAAGATCGACGCAACCAGACACACCTGTCGCGCCAGCGCGAGCGGCTGGACGAGGCTCAGGCTGGTCGCAATCAGCTCCGCCGGCTGGATTGCAGAGAGCAGCATCCGCTCATGACCGGACTCGATCTTTGCCAGATCGAGCAGATCGTTGATCAAACTCAGCAGATGTTCGCCACTCTCGCCAATTGTCGTCAGCGCCTCGTGCTGCCGTGGCAAGATCGGGCCGTAGATTGCGTCTTGGAGGATCTCGGTGAGGCCGAGGATCGAACTGAGCGGTGTGCGCAGCTCGTGGCTCATCATGGCGAGGAAGGTATCACGGGCGTACAACGTCGCGGTGAGGTGGTCGTTGGTGGCCCGTAGGTCGGCGACCTGCATTCTTAGTTGGCGAACCACACTCGCCTGTGGGTCTTCGTCGATGGGTGGGTGCATAAATTGGCGGCTTTGATCGGCGAATACTATGGCGGAGTATAGTCTATGCAGCGAACCAGCCTGAGTCCGTGCCGATGACCGACGACCGAGCAGGCATCCCCGATCCCCATTGGAACATGGCCTATCTCATATATCCAAATCAGCAGGCATCTGCCCTGTACACTATAAACCTATCCGTGCATCGGCCCGGCTGCTATAGTGACCTCATACCCATGGATCGCCGGTCTTAGCATATGACACCGCCCGGCAGTGCGGTCCACGCCCTTGGTGTAGGTTTGCACCATCAGGAGCGTGGATTTTTGCTGTCATGCCCCCCATCCCACAAGGAGAACCTGTACAAGCCCGCCCGATCCAGCAACCCGTGCGTGTCGTTTCCCTGTTCGCAACGCCGCCTGGTGATAGAAAGGAACTGCGTCATGGTCTCAATGTTTGGTATGCTTGGCTCCCGCCTCCGTGCTGGCTGGAATAACCCTATCCTGCGTCACAACGCGGTCGTTCTGCTCGGGGGAAAACTCCTCGGGCTCATGATCGTCGTTGGACTCATCCTCTGGTCGCTGCCAGCCCACGCGCTCGCACAAGCCAGTGGTGTCGCTGATGCCACGTCCCAGATCAACGCGATCAACACCGTGTGGGTTCTGGTTGCCGCATTTCTGGTCTTCGGCATGCAGGTCGGATTCCAGATGCTTGAGACGGGCTTCGCCCGCTCCCGTGAGACCGTAAACATCCTCGTCGAGGGCATCGTCGACACGTGTATCTGCGGTGTGCTGTTTTGGGCCTTCGGCTTCGCCTTCATGTTCGAACCCGGCACCCCGCTGATCGGCACCACTGGCTTTTTCCTGCAGGGATTGTCCGACACCTACGGCACCACCGGCGTGCCCCTGCTGGCCTTCTGGGTCTTCCAGTTCGCCTTCGCTGACACCGCCTCGACGATCACCTCCGGCGCGATGGTCGGTCGCTGCGACTTCATCGGCGACATCCTCTACAGCATTGTGGTGACCGGCTTTATCTACCCGATCATCGGCCACTGGGTCTGGGGCCCCGATGGCTGGCTGGCGGTCATGGGCTTCCGCGACTTCGCCGGCTCGACGGTCGTTCACACCATCGGCGGTGCGGTCTCGCTCGCTGGCGCGATCGCCCTTGGCCCGCGCCTGGGCCGCGTGTTTAAGCGCGATGGCGGCGGACCCTGGCCGGCCCACGATATCATCATCGGCGCAATTGGCGGGCTCCTCCTCTGGTTCGGCTGGTACGGCTTCAACCCCGGTAGCACGCTCTCGGCCCTCGATGTGCAGGGCATCGGTCGTGTGTCCTTCAATACCACCTTGGCCGCATGCTCTGCCGGGCTGACTGCCCTCTTCTACGGCTACGCCCGCATCAAAAAGTGGGACCTCGGCCTGACGGTCAATGGCTTCCTCGGCGGCCTGGTTGCGATCACCGCGCCCTGCTACTGGGTCGAGCCGGTGGGCGCGTTCTTCATCGGTATCGGTGGTGCCCTTGCAGTGGTTTGGGGCCTCGACCTGCTGGAGCACTGGCGGATCGATGACCCGATTGGGGCGGTTCCGGTGCATATGCTGGGTGGAATCTGGGGTACGCTCTCGCTGGGCCTCTTCGCCTCCGGTGTGTATGGCCTGCCGACGCCCAATGGGACCGACACCTCCACTGTGATCACCGGCCTGTTCTACGGCGGCGGGCTCTCGCAACTGACCACCCAGTTCATCGGGTCGCTGGCGGTGACTGCGGCAACCCTGGCGGCGTCCTTCATGCTGATGTATGGACTCAAGGCCGTCGGGCGGCTGCGGGTCTCCAAAGAGGGCGAGCTTGAGGGCCTGGATATCCACGAGCACGGTGCCTCGGCCTACCCCGAGTACGCGCTGTCGCTGAATGCACGCACAGGCGGTGCGACGAGTGCGACCGTGCCGGCGCCCAGCTTCGCGCCGACAGCGCAGCGCTCGCAGCGGAATATTATTTAGCGGCCTTGTAATATCTACGTAACAGCATCGTGCTACACTCGCTAGTGATAGAGAAACCCCGTCGTTCCCCGAAGTACGGCGGCAGTCAATGCTAAACCATGCAGTTGGTTCCACGACTGAACCAACGCATAGAACAAAGGGCGGGCAGCGATTTATCGCCGCCCGCCCTTTGTTCTCGCCTTGTGACGGGGGCTAACTCGTCCCGCCGTAGGCGCTGTCTTCGGTGATGCGCATGAAGATATCCTCCAGGTTGCTCACCTGGCCGGCGAAGTGGGTGACAACCGCCCCGCCTTGGATGAGTCGGGTCAGCAACTCGCCCACCGCGTGGTCGTCGCCGTCCACGTCAATCTCGATCTGCGGCGGTGCGGCGGCGGGTAGCAGGCGCACCGCGAGGACGTGGGGTGCCCCGCGCACCATGTCGGCGGCCTGGGCCAGGTCGCTGAGCAGGTGTACGACGAAGACGCGGTGAGATTGGAGCGACCGCATAATCGTCGCCACATCGCCGGAGGCCAGCAGGCTGCCGCGCTCGATGATCCCGATGTGGGTACACATCTCGGCCAGCTCGGTGAGGATGTGCGAACTGATCATAATCGTCTTGCCCATGCTGCGCAGCTCCTTGAGCAACTCGCGCAGCTCGACGCGGGCGCGCGGGTCGAGCCCGCTGGCCGGCTCGTCGAGGATGAGCAGGGCCGGGTCGTGGATCATCGTGCGGGCCAGACTAAGCCGCTGCTTCATCCCACGCGAGAGCCCCATCACATCGGCGTCGCGCTTGTGGCCCAGATCTACCAGGGCCAGCAGGTCGTGGATCAGCTTGCTGCGGCGGGCCACGGGGATCTCGTACGAGGCTGCGAAAAAATCCAGGTACTCCCAGGTCTTCATCGAATCGTAAACGCCAAAGAAGTCGGGCATGAAGCCGACCGCGCGGCGCACGGCCTTGCGGTCGCCCACCACCGAGTGGCCGGCCACCCATGCCTCGCCGCTGCTCGGCAGCAGCAGCGTGGTAAGGATTCGCATCGTCGTCGTTTTGCCCGCGCCGTTCGGCCCGATAAAGCCGTAGACCGCGCCCTGCGGGATCTGGAGACTGAGGCGGCTGAGGGCCACGGTGTTGCCGTAGCTGCGGGTGAGGTCTTTGGTCTCGACGATGATGGTCATAGGTGTGTTGGGGCACCACAGCGCTGCGATGCCCTCACTTCAGGCGAATCAGATAGAGAGTCACGCCCTGCTGGATACTGCCATCCCCGCTCACGTCCACAGCGATGGCCTGCTGATCGCGCCAGGCTAGCAGGTAGGCGGCATCGCGCTCGGGCAGTCCCTGTCGGCCCTGGGCGTTTGACCCGCCGAAGGCGAAGCGATCATTGCCAAAAACGCTCGCCAGCACCCGCTGCTGGTTGAACAGGCCATCGGAGGGTACGCCGATCTGGCTGGGGAACGTCTGGGCGTTGTGCATACCGAGGGACAGACTCACCTCAACGCTCGCCCCAGCGCCGACATCCCCCAGAGTCTGCGCGGTATCGTTCACCACGATCATGGCGTTGCGCAGCGTCTCGCCGCTGGTGTTACGCAGGGTGCCGCTGAGCCGCTGGGGGTCACGGATAAGCTGGCTCTGCACCGCAGGCACATCGGCCACCGGCTGCTCGACGAGCAGGGTGCGCAGGGACGAGACATCAATCAGCAGGTCGGACACGGTCGCGGCGCTATCGCTCAGGTTCACGGGCTGGCTGCGAAACTGGAAGCTCTCGAAGGTGCCGGGCGACACCAGGGCGTCGGGGGCGAATCCCAACGTGTAGGTACGCCGCTGCGGCGAGAAGACGCTGACGAATGCCGTGGACTGGCCGCCGGGGACGCCCTCGAATGCCTGGACGAGGGCCAGTTGCAAGATCTGCGGGCGGGTGCCGCGCAGGACAAAGCTGGCACCGTAGGTCAGCGCGAGGAAGATCGCCACCAGGATCGGCGTCGTCACCCAGGCCAGATCCACGCGGCGCATGCGCCGCAGCACTAGGAAGTTCACCGGGCCGATCACCGTGATGTAGATGGCAATCAGCAGCAGCAGGATGGCGGGCGAGGGCAGGCTGAGCGCGCCGAGCTGGAGCGTATCGCGCACAAGGTTCTCGCCACGCACGCGGAACGAGGCACCGATCTGCATGCGGTCTTCAACGGCGAGGATGAGCGACCAGAGATCGGACTCGCCCGGCCACGCCCGCAGGGCGGCGATGTCGAAGGCGGCGAAGATCACCCGCCCGGCCCCCACATCGCGCTCAATAATCAGATCAGACCTATCAATGGCGCGGGCGCCGGGGCGCGGCGAGATCCGGTTGGCGGTGATGCCCTGGAGCAGATTGCCAAGGTCGCGACGGCCCACAAGGCGCTCGATCGAGTCGACCGGCACATTCGCCCGCAGGTCGCCGCCGAGATCCACAGGGAGCAGATCGGCCAGCCCGGCGGCCACGCGCCCGGCGTCGGGGCCGCCGCTCACCAGCAGCGTACCGCCCAGGCGCACCCAGTGCCCGAGGGCGCCGCGCTGCCCGTCCGACAGCGTGGCGCTGGCCAGATCGTGGAGGACGATCACGTCCAGCCCCTCAAGCAGCCTGGCCTCGGCGGGCAGCAGATCCAGGTTCAGCCGACTCAACACCGTCGTGTAACCCTTGACCAACTGCGCAGAGGTCAGGCTGTTGAGCAGGGTTGGATCGCTGCTGATCACGCCGACGGCGATCTCGTTGATGTCGATCGGGAAAAGGCGCACGTTGCGGCTCACCAGGGGGTTGCCATTGACCAGGAGGCGCAACACGGCGAGGTTGGAAGAACTGTTGGTGACGACGGGAAGCATCACCTGCTTGCGCGCGCCCCTGGGCAGATCGACATCGTAGCGGAAGGCCGGCTCCGAGTCGCCGGGGAAACGCCACTCGATACTGCCGCGCAGGTCGCCGCCAGCATTGGCGACCACCACCACTGCCGGGAACCAGTGGCCGACGTGGTACTGGCCGTTGCCGTCGTAGCCGGCTCGCACATCGAGGGTGACGGGGTTCTGCTGTGTGGCGTGCGCCGCGCCCGCCGAGGCGAGGATGGCGAGGAGGAACAGGGCGAGCGACAGAAGTCGGGGAAAGCGAGTCAAGGTAGCTCCCATGGCCAGGCGCAGAGGCACCCTTTACACGGTCGGCGGCGTATTCAGCTCGCTATGGCGCTGCTGGGCGGTGTGGTAGTGCCTCAGCAGGTTCAGGGTATCGTTCAAGTTCTTCTCCTTCTCGCCACGCTTGAAGGCCACCTGATAGTCATTGATCTTCTGCATCACATCACGCGGGCGCGGCACGTGGTCGAAGGTGAACTTCCCGCCGCCGCCAGCCGTCTCCAGCACCACATTGCCGTAGCCGAGCAGGTTGCTGATGAAGGTCGTCTCAAAGGAAATATTCGTAACCGCGCCGAGGCTGGCCTGGCGGCGATCCTCAGGGCCGAAGGGCTTCTTCTCGATATCGACCACGTTAGTGAGGTTGAGGATGTAGAGGTCGTTGCGGTGATCTTCGATCTCCCAGGCCGACCAGGCGACGAAAACGAGCACCAGAATCGCCGTGAACAGCGTGATCTGAATCGGCTCGGGCTGGATCAAGCGCACGCCGATCACGATCACCAGCATACCGCCGAAGAGCAGCAGCACCGGCCCGATCAGGGCGCGCAGCACAAAAATCCAGTGGGCGCGCCAGGTGATCGTGCCGTTATCCTCGTTGATCTCGGGGTTTTCCTCAAACAGCCAGCGCATCAGGCGCATGCCGCGTGTGGTCTTAATATCCTTCTTGAAGACCTTCTTTGTGGGCTTGGCGTCATACACTTTAGCCTCGATCATGCGGTCGAACTCCTCGGCGGTGCGCTGCTTGCGAAAGGAATTCACCGTATCCATGATCTTCTTCTGCATCTCCCTGGGGTTGGCTGCCGCATTGAAGGTGATCTGACCGCCGATGCGGGCCGACTTGACGGTTACCACGCCGAAGCCCAGCCAGTGCTGGCTGTAGGTTTTGGTGGAGGCGAACACATCCTGGACATCCTCGATGGAGATCTGCTCTTGCACGCGCCGCTCGATCAGCTTGGGGATGAAGACCTCGTCGTTATCGTAGACGACGCGCTTATTGGTGAGGATCAGCTCATCGTTTCGCCAGTCGTAGGCCGAGAAGAAGGCGAAGAGCAGGCTGATCGCTGCAAAAATGATCAGGCCGATGTTGACCCCGTCGAGGGACTGGCCGCCAAACATGATCGGGTCGATATAGAGTAGCCGACCGCCGTGATAGCGGAAGTAGATCACCAGAGCGATGACCGCGCCGATGCCGAGCAGAATATTCTGTGTGCGCAGATCCTCTGCCTTCGGCTTCTTCTTGCCCGCAGTGCGAACCCACATCAAGGTCCAGAGCAGCAGAAGTAGCGCCTCGACGCCGATCATTCCCCAGTTGATCATGTCGAACCCGACCGGCTGGCCCGTCTCGGTGACGAGGAAGCCACCGCCGATGCTGCGGTAGAAGGCGATGCCGGCGAAGAGCAGGATACCGATCACCGGCAGGATCAGGCGGGACAGCAGGATGATCCAGTGGCGTCCGGTGACATGCAGGATCTCCTCGCCTTCGCTCAGGTCGAGCGACTCGGCGGCATCCTCAATCAGCAGATCTTTGAGAAAGTTCAGCATACGCCGCCTCCAGCAACTCCCGTGGCTCAGCGATTTCGCTCGATATAGTTGAGGATCCAATCGACCTCGGCCTCGGGCGAAAGGCCGTCGTTCTTCAGGATCAGCGCATCGGTGGCGGGGCGCAGCACGTGGGCATCCATGGCATCGCGGAGCGCCATCGCAGCGCGCACCTCATCGAGGGGGCGCGGGTCGTGCTGCTGGGGGCACTCCTGGGCGCGCCGACGGGCGCGCTCGTCGAGGTTCGCCTCAAGGTAGATCTTCAGCGGGGCATCGGGCATCACCACCGTGCCGATATCGCGCCCGACCATCACCACGCGGCCGCGATGGCCGATGGCCTGCTGCTGGCGGATCATCTCGCGGCGCACGCCGGGGTAGCGGGCGGTGATCGAGACGCCGCGCTCAACCTCGGGGCTGCGGATCGCCCAGGTGACATCGTGGCCATCGACGCAGACGGTGTACGGGCGTCCGTCGTCCACAGAGGACGAGGTCACCTCAATCACAATCTGGCGGGCCAGATCCTCGACCGCAGCGGGCAAGGCGAGGTCAAGCCCAGACTGGAGCGCGGCGAGGGTGAGGGCGCGGTACATCACGCCGGTGTCAAAGTAGAGGTAGCCGAGGCGACTGGCCAGCAGCGCGCCGAGCGTACTCTTACCGGCGCCTGCGGGGCCGTCGATTGCAATAACGAGCGGTTGCGGCATAGGATGTGTGTGGGGCAGGTGACTGGATCTTACGGCATAAGCAAGCCCTATTGTAGCACGCAGGGTTCACACGTGGCAAGTACCATAGCGCAAAAGTAGGGCGGGTGCAACGTCGCTGGGGCTGCGCCCCAGACCTCGCTTTGTGTGGATTTTTGGCGGTGAAGCCGCCAAAAATCCATACATAAAGATCGTCCGGGGGTGAGATGAGGCCAGGACGCGAGGACGCGCCCAAACGGTAAAACTGAATTGAATCCATACCTAAAAAACGTGCGGCGGCGACACGATCACAGGGGCGCACGGCGGCTGCGCAGCAGATCGTCGGCGCGATCCTTCAGTTCAAGGCCACGCTCACGCAGCAGATCGCGGGTGACGGTGCCGCTCTGCGGGGCGAGCAGGGCCGCCGCCAGCGCGCCGGCCAGCGCGCCGACCAGCATGCCGACCAGCATGCCCCCGCTACGCTCGGGCGGGATAAGCTCGGTGATCGCCTGATCGATATCATTCATAGTCAACTTCTTTCGTTGGTATATTGGCGCTGTAGCGTATTGCGATCGCTACTTTATTGCGCCGAAGAGGGCGGCGGCGGCGGCGGCGATGCTGCGAATCATCTCGGCGCGGGTACTCTGGGCCTGCTGAACCATGCTGGTATGGATGGCCCACAGCTCCGCGTCGAGCTGGTCGCCGCGCCGGGGCACCAGTACCTGCGTGTCGCCGTCGAGGGCCATGCGCGTCACCGCACGTAACTGGGCACCGCTGAAGTCGCCATCGTGGTAGTTCACGCTGGCTAGGTCGTCGGCCACATAGGTTTTTACCTCCAGGTGCGCGGCGTCCTCGATCACCCGCTTGAGCGTCGTACCCAGATGTTCGGCAAACTCCTGGAGCGCGGCGGTGAGCTTGCTTACCGCCGCGCCGCCCGTCTCGTCTGGGCTGAAGAATCCGAAGCTGACGCCCGCAGCGTCGGCCTGGTCGCCCTGGGCCGAGGCCAAAGGCGACGGCGCGGGGGCGGCCACAGGATCGGGCACGGACGTTACCGCGCCCACCGTCGGGATGGTCGCCCGCTCAGTTGCTAACGGCGCGGCCCCGATGTCGGCCAGGGGCAGCCGCACCGCCGGGTCACCGATGATCACATAGCTGCGCGAGTCGTTGTGCTCCGTCCACTTGGTCGCCAGCTCGTACGGGTCGATGCGACCGCCCCAGCGGGCGGTCTCCATGTCGTCGGTGAGCACCGAGGCCAGCTCGGCGTAGCGGTTGTTGAAGAACTCCAGCGCCCAGCCGACCGGGGCGCCGTCGAGCATCATGCGGCGCATGGTGCTGCTGAAGGTCTCGATCTGCTTGCCGCCGCGTGCGTCGCTGAACGCGAAGGTCCAGGCCCGTTCGACGTGGCCAATCACCGCCAGGGCGCCGCCGTTGGGGTGGCCGAGCATGCGCTGCGGCAGCTGCGAGACAAAGGCGTGGGGCGCGATTGCCGACTGGACGCCCTTCTGATGGGGGAAGTCGTCGCTGCGCGGGGTGCCCGCGCCAAAGCAGGCGAAGCAGAAGGCCACGGTGCCGAGCAGGCGGGCATCCGCGCCAATGTCGTCACCGGCCAGGTAGAAGTCCTCGGGGATCTCCCCGTGCCGCCACACCTGCGGCCCCGGCCAGTCCTGGCAGAGGATCGCGCCCTGGTGCGCAATCTGGCGCGGGTCGCCGTTATCGAACTCCACGCCGTGGCTGGCGGTGAACAGGATGGCCGGCGTCTCATCGCCGCCGAGCAGCTTGCTCAGGCGGGCCTTGTCCGCGCCCTCGCCGATCACCGTCTCGATTGACCAGTCGCTGGCCCGTGGGTTGATCTTGATGCCATTGGCCAGGGGCAGCACCAGATCATCCGCAGCGCGGGCGGTGGCCACGTCATCGTGGTTGCGCACCCCGAAGAAGACCGCCTTGCGTGCCAGCTTCACCTCGCCGCGCTCGGCCGACACCACACTGCGGGCGTAGCGGGCGTACGCATCGAGGTGGTCGAAGTGGATGCGTCCGACGGCATATTGCACATCGAGTTGGTACTGAAAGCGATACGGGATCTCCTCCGGGCTGCCGACAAGCAGCAGGTAGTAGGGCAGCTTGTCGGGGTCGACCGGGCCAGAGCTGGCGGCGTTCTGGCGGCGCAGGAAGTCGGCCTTGCTCTCGTTGGGGCGGTAGCCGAGGGAGCCGGTACACTCGCGGTAGCGCGGGCCAGCCTGGGCGCGACGCCAAGCCAGCAACTCACCCAGCGCCTCGCGGATGGCGGCTGACTGGGGATTGGCCGGAAAGATCACGCCCCAGCCCGTCTGGGCCAGATCCTTCTCGTCAACGCCCTCCTTTACCTTGAAGATATGGGCCTGAACCTGCGCGGCCCGCCGCTTCAGCTCGTCACGCTGATCCTGGTCGGGGTCGAAGCTCGCCGCACTCGGGGTATCGCCGCGAATGAGTGCAGCAAGCGCATCGACGGTAAGTGGCATGCGTCCGTAGGTTCCACGACTGGCGTTCACCCCGTTGAAGAAGAGTTGCTCGCTGGCCATACGTCCTCATCGGTTGGCTCGGAGGGGAGTCTGCGCCACACGTAGGATCAGTCGATCTGAAGGATGTAGCCTTTGCCGCGCACATTCAGCAGGTAGCGCGGCGCGCTTGGGTCGGGCTCGATCTTCTGCCGCAGGTGATGAATGTGAGGCTTGATCAGCTCGCCAGCCTCAAGCTCGCTCGTCTCGTAGCCCTGGGCGCAGCGCACCAACTGGGTGTAGGAGAGCATCTGCCCGGAGTGTTCGGCGAGGCAGAGCAGCAGACGGAACTCGGTGGGCGTCAGGTTCAGCGAGCGCTCGCTCAGGGTTGCCGTCTGATGCCAGGTGTCCAGATGGAGCTGGCCAATCGTCAGCACGCGATCATGGCCCGGTATGCCTGTGCCGCTGCTGATCGGGTGGGAGTCCTCTGCCGTCGGCATGACGATCCCGCTGCCCGCGAGCTCCTGCACCGCCTGGCCAATCGTGTTGATCAGCACGCTCTGGCGCTGGCGCTTGAGCCGGTCGGCCAGGCCCGCCGCGACCCGGCTCATGATCTGGGCCGGGTCGCTCGTCTTCAGCATATAGTCGAAGATGCCCTGGTGGATGCCCTCGATTGCCGACTCCAGAGAGCCGTGTCCGGTGAGGACGATGACCTCGGTGTCAAGCCCACGCGCCCGCAGCGCCTCGACGACTTGGATGCCGTTGATCCCCGGCATCTGGAGATCAACCAACATCAGGTCAAAAGACTGGGTGCCAAAGAGCGATACCGCATCCTCGCCGCTCGCCGCCGTTGTCACCGTATAGCCGGTGCGACGCAGGAGCGCGCTTAATGTTAGCCGGATGTTTTGCTCGTCGTCAACCACTAGGATGTTTGCAGAATCATTCATAGAATGTGTAACCTTTAGGCGTGGAAACCCCGTTTGCGCTCCACGAAAAAACGCACTATAGTTGAGCCAGGAGGTTACGCAATCATAGCACGTGCGGCTTTCTGGTGTCAACGCAGCGGGTTAGGGTGCCCGCACACGGCTGCGGCAACGTCCCTGGAGCTGCGGCCCAGACCCGGATTCGAGTTCGTTTTTGGCAGCTTGGTCGCCAAAAATGAACCCAATCGTCTTGAGCGGTGGCTTTACCACACCCAACCCCCCGCCGGAGGCGAGGTC
Organism: uncultured Oscillochloris sp.; assembly: GCA_903887465.1. Lineage (GTDB taxonomy): Bacteria > Chloroflexota > Chloroflexia > Chloroflexales > Chloroflexaceae > Oscillochloris. Next base: position 12,299 of record CAISPW010000227.1, read on the forward strand.
GCCTCAGCCCGGCGGTTACTGAGCGGTCACCGAAGGATATATGCGCGTTACAGGTAGCCACACCATGGGTGAGCTAGAACACCTACAGCAGCGGATCGCCGTCCTAGAGCATCGCCTCAGCGAGGCCAGCGCCCACGCCGAGATCGTCGAGCGCGAGGCGGCCCTCCAGATGTCGCGGGCCGTCGACCTCAGTGCGCGGCTCAGCGCGATCCTCTCGATCTCGGCCGCTCTGCTGATCAGCCGCGATGTGGACGCCGTGGTGCAGTTGGTGGTGCGTGAGGCGGTGAGCCTCTTCCCCGGCACGAGCGCGGCCCACCTGTTTATGGCCGATTCCGAACAGAGCGGCCTGGTGCTGCGCGCCGCCAACAACCCGGCGGTGATCTTCAACCGGCCCAGCGAGGGTCTGGCCGGCAAGGCGCTCCTCTCGCCCCGCGCGATGCTGCTCGTCGGCCCGCAGCTTGAGAGCGCCCTGTCCGACCTGCGCGAGGACCAGATCTGCGCTCTGCGCGATAACCTGAAGACCTGGCCGCCCCTCAGCGCCCTGCTGGCCCCGCTCCGCGTCGAGGGCCAGCGCTTCGGCGCCCTGGTGCTCTACGGCGGGGTACACGCCCACCTCTACCACCCGCGCGACCTGCCGTTCATCCAGGCGCTGGCCGACCTGGCCGCCGTGGCAATCGACGAACTGAGCCAGCGCAATCGCGCCGCTGCCCTCCAGCGCGACCTCACCCTCACCCAGTCGCTCCACGCCGAGGCCCAGGCCCGCCTCAGCGCCGCGCAGGCCCAGATCCTCCAGAGCGCGAAGCTGGCCGCCGTCGGCGAACTCTCCGCCTCGGTGGCCCACGAGATCAACAACCCGCTCTATGCCGCCCGCAACAGTCTTTACCTCGTCGAGCAAGATCTCGACCCTGACGCGCCGCAGCGGGCCTTTCTGGCCATTGCCCAGCAGGAACTCGGCCGGATCGCTCGGATCATCACGCGCATGCGCGACTTCTACCGCCCCGCTAGGGCCGAACTGGCCGCCACGAATATCAATGCGCTCCTCCGTGAAACCCTGGAACTGGTGCAGACCCACCTGCGCCACGGCCACATCAATGCCGCCGCCGACCTTAGCTCCGAGATTCCGCTGATTATCGCCCACGCCGATCAGCTGCGCCAAGTGTTTTTGAATATTATTCTCAATGCCTGCGACGCGATGCCCGACGGCGGCGACCTGCGGGTGAAGACCCGGCTCTTTCAGGCCCGCAGCGAGGCTCCGATGACGATTGAGATAGATATCTGCGATACCGGCGTCGGCATTCCGCCCGAGCATCGCCCGCACCTCTTCGAGCCGTTTTATACCACGAAGGCCCACGGAACCGGCCTCGGCCTGGCAATTAGCGCCCATATTGTCACCCAGCATGGCGGGCGGATTATGGTCGAGAGCGAATTGCGCCAGGGTTCAACCTTCAGCATTCTGTTGCCAACATCGGACGTGTAGTGCCGTTGCTATAAAGGCTATTGCTTCTGGTTATCGCTTCGTTACAGAAAGTTGTGGCCTCCCACCTCCTGATAGCTGCCTTGGCTGGTACGATGATGCTTGGACACCTTTTGTCCACCTTCATTTGAGGATCAACCATGCCACACCGGCAGATTCAGATATGCGACGACGACTCGTCAGCGGCACTGATCACGCAGCGCGGGCTTCAGAGCCTGCTGGGTGATCGCTACTGCATCACCATCGCATCGACGCCAAATGCGGCCTGGCTGGTCTGCGCCCATGGCAATATTGATCTGCTGATCGTTGACCCTGGCTCGGGCGGCGGCTCGGCCGGTGCCCTAGTGCGCGCGATGCACGCCTTTCGCCCTATGACCCCGATCCTCGTCCTCACCGCCTACGATACGCCCGGCCTGCGCGCCAAGATGCGCGACCTTGGCGTCAGTTACTACGCCGCAAAGCCGATCGATTTCAAAGATCTGCTGCCGATCGTTACGTCGGCGCTGCGTATGACGCCCATCCCCGATGCCTTCTTCCCCAAGCTGTATGCCTGTCACCATCGCTAGGCCATCGGCCGGATGGCATTGACAGCGCCGCAGCGTTTTGTTATTGTCCCCACAATGCAACCCTCAACGCTGTCGCACCCTCGTGCTGGGGACACCGATGAGTCACGCACCGCACTCGCCCCTGCCCGCTGATCTGGCGCGCCCCGGCGCGCACGCGCAGATCCCTCCGGCTCCTGCTCGCCTGCATAATCGTCGGCGCGGCGCGCACCCAGGGCGGGTTCTCCGTCGCCAATCTGGCGGCCCTTGATCATGCGCGTGCGCACTGCCGACGGCGGACGCTTTGTTGACCTTCAGGGGCACCGGATAATGGTGGTGATCACCATGTTGTGGGAGAACGCTATGCGCGAATTTCGCATCGACTGGCGCTGGGCGGCCCTGATCGCCTTTGTCGCGATCCTAGCCAATGGGAGATCGCTGCCCTGGCCAATCACGGCCCTGGCGCTCGGTGCGGGCGGCGGCTACCTGATGGTGCTGGCCTGGCGGGCCGCGAGCCTGGGCGGGGGCGGGCGGGCCAATGTGCAGGTGACCTACTGGCGCGGGCAGCGTATCGAACTGCCCAGCCGACCCCGGCGGCGCGGCCCGGCAGTGTGGGGCGAGCTGATCCCCGCCACCGTCTACGCGCTGCTCGGCCTGGCGCTGCTGCTGGGGGCCGCCTCGATTGTGTTCATGCAGCTATTCCCTGTCGATGCCTGAGAAAGTCTAACACTATGCGCGTAAGCGGCCTGTTCCAGCGGAAGCGACTGATCACCGAGCGGCAGGAAGATCTGCTGAACGAACTGCGCGGGCTGATCACGCGTCTGCACGCCAGCTTTGAGCGCTTCACCGACGCCGACCCCGGCGACGCCCGGACGCTTCAGGAGATCCTGGCCCACCTCGACGAGCTGTTCCTGATCGTGGTGGCCGGTGAGTTTAACGCGGGTAAGTCGAGCTTCCTTAACGCGCTGCTCGGTGCCCACGTGCTGCCCGAGGGGGTCACGCCGACCACCGACACGATCACCCTGCTCCAGTACGGCGAGGTGCCCAGCAGCGAACTGCGCTCTAGCGGCCTGCGTGTCCACGCCTACCCCGCCGAGGTGCTGCGCCAACTGAGCATCGTGGACACGCCCGGCACCAACGCGGTGATCCGCCACCACGAGCAACTCACCCGCGACTTCATCCCACAGGCCGACCTGGTACTCTTCGCCACCTCGGCCGACCGCCCTTTCACCGAGAGCGAGCGCGGCTTCCTCTCGATGATCAAGGAGTGGGGCAAAAAGATCGTGATCATCCTGAACAAGATCGACATCCTGACCCCCGCCGAGCTTGAGCAGGTGCTGGGTTTCATCCGCGAGAACGCCCGCGATCTGCTGGGCGTCACGCCGGACATCTTCCCGGTGTCGGCTCGCGAGGCCCTGCGTGCGCGGACGACGGGCGGCCTCGCGGGCGAGGAACTCTGGGCCGGCAGCCGCTTCAGCGCCGTTGAGGAGTACGTGGTCGATCACCTGGACGAGGAGACGCGGGTGCGGCTGAAGCTGCTCGCGCCGCTCGGCGTGGCCCAGCGCCTCTCGGCCAAATACCTCCAGGTGACGGAGGGCCGTCTGGAGACGCTGCGCGAGGATCTGGCGACGATCGACAATATTGAACAGCAGATCACGCTCTATCGTGACGACCTGAAGACCGATGTGCAGTACTATCTGGGCGAGATCGACTCGATTATGCGCGGTCTGGTTGATCGCGGCGACCAGTTTTTTGAGGCACACATCCGGCTCACGCGCCTGCCCGACCTGATCAAGAGCGACAAGCTGCGGGCGGCCTTCGAGCACGAGGTGGTCGGCGAGGTCAGCCAGCAGATCGACCAGAAGATGCACACCCTGATCGACTGGATGATCGAGAAGAATCTGCGGCTGCAGCAGAGCAACGACGAATACATTAAGCGGCGGGCCTCACAGCACAGCGAGAAGCTGATCGGCAGCGTCGGCGGCAGCTTCGACTACAACCGGCGGGCGATGCTGGACACCGTGGGCCGGGCGGCGAGCGAAGTAGTGTCCAGCTACGACAAGGCGACCGAGTCGCAATTGCTGGTGAACGAGGTGCGGGCCTCGGTGGCGGCGACGGCGCTGGCGGAGATGGGCGCCGTGGGACTCGGTGCGCTGCTGGTGACGATCTTCCACACAGCGCTGCTGGACGCGACCGGCATTCTGGCGGCGACGGCGGTGGCGCTAGGCGGATTCCTGCTGCTGCCAGCGAAGCAGCGGCAGGCGAAGAAGGCGCTGCGGGAGCGGGTGGGCCTGCTGCGCGATCAGCTACGCCAGAGCGTCGAGCGTCAGTTCGAGCGCGAAGTTGATCGTTCGCTGAGCCAAGTGCGGGAACGAAACATGCCGTTCACGCGGTTCGTGCGCGCCCAGCGCGGGCAACTCGGCGACCTGCAGCAGGTCTTCGCCGACATTGACGCGGGGTTAGGGCGATTGCGCAAAGAAATCGCGTAGGGGGAACAGTTGTAGGGGCGGATCGCGAG
>CAISPW010000228.1 GCA_903887465.1 uncultured Oscillochloris sp.
AAGCGGCCTGTCTGAGGCCGCTTCAGCGGCCGTCGTAGACCTCGCCCGCCCGTTTACGGGCCGGGCGCTCAGCCTGACCGGGCGACTTTTGCTATAGTGCCCCTTATGATAGCTGATTGCGCAGCTTCCTCCGCTCGGCGCGGTAGGTGCGGATAGACACCAGCACCAGCAGCGGGACGAGGTAGGGCCAGATCTCGCGCTCGCCCTGGAGCTGCCGCCAGATGGTGCGGAGCTGCACGAGCAGCGGGTGGCGTACGATCTGCGATTCGATGATGCTGATGGCATGCCGCTTCCAGATCGGGGCGGGCAACTCCGGCGCGGACTCGGCCTGATGACGCTTCGCCATAAAGGTTCCTCTCATTGGAGCGTATGCTTCTCTGGGCGGCGCGGGGCGGCGCGCAGGGTGCGCTCGGCACGGTAGGTGACGAGGCCGGGCGGCCCGCCCACCACCTTGCGCACCAGCGCCCGCCGACATACGTCGATCTCGACCGCCGCCTCGCTGGCGGCCTGGCTGAAGTGGGCCGCCAGCCCCGCCGCCTCTTCCAGCGTGCGCTCGGGCACCTCGCGCCCGCCGCTGCGCACGATCACGTGGGCACCGTGGACTCCCCGCGCATGCAGCCAGAGGTCGTCCACCCGCCCGATGCGGAAGGTGACCTCCTCGTTCTGCCGGGCGCTGCGGCCCACGGCGATGCCGAATCCGTCGCTGGATAGCAGTTGGATCGGGCGGGCCTTGGTGGCCTTGCGCCGCCGCTTGGCGCTGGATGGGTCGGGGTGTTCACGCAGGTAGCCGAGATCCTCGGCCTCCAGGGCGATCTGCGCGATCTGATCGTAGTCATCGCCGCTGATCAGCAGCAGCGCGGCCAGTTCCTCAACCCCGGCGATGCGGACCTCCACGGCGGCTAGGCGCTCGGGCAGGCCGGCCAGGGCGCTCTTGGCCTTGTCGTACGCCTTGAAGCGCTCCTGGGCCTGCTCAACCGGGCCGCGCCGTGGGTCAAGCGTGATCGTGCGGCCCTCGACCATCAGCGCGGCCTGACCGGGGTGTAGCGCGTGCATAAAGGCAAAAATCATCTCGCCCTCCCAGCGCAGCGACTCGAGATCGGCGGCCTTGCGCAGCTCGCCGCCGATCTGGTCGCGCTGGCGGGCCATGCGCTCGCGGGACGCCCCAAGCTGCTGGGCCAGGGCGTCGCGGCGCTGGGAGTGACCGGTCAGCTCCTCGCGGGCGGCGTAGAACGCCTCCAGGGCCGCGCTGATGCTCGCCTGCGGGGCTGCGTCGGGCAGGTGGCCCAGGGCGTAGGCCGCGTAGGCCGTGGGGCCAGCGGGGCCGCTGGCCAGGCAGGGCTGCCAGGGCGCGGTGAACAACTCGCGCAGGTGGGCGGCCAGGCTATACCAGGGCAGCGGCGCATCCACGCGGGCAGCGGGGCGGCCCAGGGCGCGGAAGACCGCCTCGCGGGCCACCTGCGGCGAGACGCCCCGGTAGCTCGACACCATCGCCTTGGCTAGATCGCCCGTCAATAGCGCGGCCAGCGCCGCCAGTTCCTCGCCGGTGGCCAGGGTCGGATCGCGCTTCTCTTGGGCTGGCGGCAGCGCGTAGACCTGGCGCGGCATGATCACCCGGTGGCTCATACGCGGCGTGACCCGCTTGACGCTCTCGATCACCAGATGGTTGTCGTCCACCAGGATAATATTGCTGCGCCGGTCCATTGGCTCGATGATCAGGTCGCAGCGGATATCGTTGGGGGATGGGAGATAGAGGCTGGGGAGCGGAGGCGATACGCCGCCCTCGTCATCCTCAACGATATCCAGATCCTCGTCCAGATCCTCGTCCAGATCCTTTGCTGGCCCCCTAGCCCCTATCTCCGGCCTCGTGTTGCGAGACTCTGCCCGTTTGGCTATACTAAGCAGAAGAATTCGCTCCAGGGCTGGCTGCTCGACGGCAACGACCCGGCCGCCGAGGAGGTACTTACGCATCAGCAGGAGCAGCGGCGTATCCTGCTCGATGCCTCTGGTAAGCCGGGCGCGCACGAGGTGGACGCGGGCGAGTTGGGGGTGGGCCGAGGCGAGCAACTGATGGCGCTGGCCGTGGCAGTAGATCTCCAGGCCAATGCTGAGCGGCCCGGTCTGGAGCACACGCTGGATGCGCCCGCCGAGGATCGTCTCGCGTAGCTCGTCGGCCACCGCCGCGATGGTTAGTGCGTCGAAGTACATAGTGTAAGGATGAAGGTTGAAGGTTGAGGGATGAAGGTTCATCCTTCATCCTTTGTCCTTCAACCTTGTAAGGATTCTATGACCAGGTCGCTTAATCCGCTGCTGGAAGGGAAGCCCGCCGCGCCACTGCTCGTCGTGATCTCTGGCCCCTCGGGCGTGGGCAAGGACTCGGTGCTGATGCGTATGCGCGAGCTGGGATTCCCATTCCACTTTGTCGTCACCGCCAACAGCCGACCGCAGCGCCCCGGCGAGATCGACGGGTTCGATTACCACTTCGTGAGTACCGAGCGCTTCGAGGCGATGATCCGTGACGACGAGTTGCTAGAGTGGGCTGACGTCTACGGACAGTATAAGGGCATCCCGAAGTTTGAGGTGCGCCAGGCGATCGACAGCGGCCGCGATGTGATCCTGCGGATCAATGTGGACGGCGCGGCGACGGTCAAGCAGATCGCGCCCGAGGCGGTCTTCATCTTCCTGGCCCCGGTCTCGCTGAACGAACTACGCCGTCGCCTGACCCTGCGCCGCACCGAGAGTCCCGACGAGATCGAGGATCGCCTGGCCGTGGCCGCCCACGAGCTCGACCAGGCCCGCCACTTCGACTACGTCGTGATCAACCAGGAGTCGCGACTCGACGAGGCAGCCGGGCAGATCCGCGCGATCATTACCGCCGAGAAGCTGCGGGTCTTCCCGCGCATGGTGAAATTGTAGGGGCGAGGCATCGCATCCTCGCCTCATCGCCAAACGGTAAAGCTGAAACCTGGCACCTGAAACCTTGCCCTAGACCAATGAGGTGCGATATGTCCATACAAGAGCGTCTGGCCGCCGACCTGAAGGACGCGATGCGCGGCGGCGACAAGCTCCGCACCGTGGTGATCCGCACCACGCGGGCCGCCCTCCAGTCGGCCCAGCTTGAGCTGGCCAAGCAGCGTTACGACGCGGCCGCCCGCGTGATCGCGGCCCAGCACGCCGACGACGCCGACGCCCGCGACGCAGCCCTGGCCGCGATCTCGGCTGACGCGCACGCCGCCCTCGCCGACGCCGCCGCCGAGGCGGTGATCGCCAAGGAGATCAAGCGTCGCCGCGACGCCGCCGAGATCTACCGCAAGGCCGGACGCGAAGACCTCGCCGGAACCGAGGATGCCGAGGCGGTGATCCTGGAGGGCTACCTGCCAGCGCAACTCGGCGAGGCCGAGCTACGCCCCGCCGTGGCCACCCTGATCGCCGAGCTGGGCCTGCACGGGCCTGCGAGCATGGGCAAGCTCATGCCCGCCCTGCTGGAGCGCTTTAAGGGCCGCGCTGAGGGCCGCCTACTGAGCCAGGTAGCACGCGAGTTGCTCGCAGGCGGCTAGCATGAACATAGCCGAGACCCGAGACCCGATACCCGATAGTACGACCGTTGTCGTTGCCAACAGCGCCATTCCTGGCGGAGGTTTGGGGGCCGCAGGCCCCCGAGAAGAAATCTTTTTTTCTCTTTCGGAGGGGCGAAGCCCCTCCGAGCCTCCCCGCCGGGGGGATTACAACGGTCGTACTCGTCGGACACCAGCGGCCATTTTCAGCGGGTATTGTGCGCGCCCCGCGCATGGGTGCCTAACATGAACACCACGCTGCACCGATGGCTCGCCAGTCTCCCATCGGCGCGCCCCATCCGCCCGCTCATCGCCCTCTCCCGCCGCACACCCCTGGTTCTCAGCATGGAAGGGCTGCTGCTGCTGGTCGGGATCTGGGCCTCTCTCGCCCTGAGCCTGCCCGGCGAATATGCCCGGCTTGAGGTCGGCCAGCCCAGCCCGCAGAGCATCGTCGCCCCCCACGGATCGGTCTACATCAGCGATGTCCTCACCGCCGAACGCCAGTCTCAGGTCGAAACCAGCCCGGAGAACCTGGTCTACCTGTACGACCCGCAGACCCCGATCACGCAGCGCGCCGCCCTCACCGCGCTACTCGACACGGTCGGCAGCGTGCGCAGCGATCCGTCGCTCAACCGGGCGGGCCGACTGGCCAAGCTGACCGCCCTGCCCAATGCCTCGGTCGCCCTCTCGCCCGAGCGCGCCACCATGATCCTGGCCCTCGACGAGGTGGGCTGGAACACGCTGCGCCAGGAGACGATCAGCCTCTACAACCGCGCCCTGAATCGCTACGACTACGCTATCGACGAGCAGGCGCTGATCGACCTGCGCGAGCGCTGGCTCACCTACTGGCTGGCCACGACCAGCCTCGCGGCTCCCCAGCGCGACTTGGCCTTCTTCTTCACCCAGTCGTTTCTGCTGGTGAACCGCACCCTCGACGAGAAGGCCACCGCCGCGCGCCGCCAGAGCGCCCGCGACAAGGTGCCCCCGCAGCAGGTGCGGGTGCTGGCGGGCGAGAGCATCGTCCGCGTCGGCGAGATCGTTCGCCCCGAGACAATCGAGAAGCTCCAGCAGACCGGGGCCATGCCCCTGGCCCTGAGTTGGCTGGGCGTCGCCGGGCGCGGCATGATCGCGGCCCTGCTGGCCGCCGGCTTTATGGGCTACAGCCTGCTCTTCCACGGCGAACTGGCCCGGCGACCGCGCTCGCTGCTGGTGATCATCTGCCTGCTCGACTCGGCCCTGATCATCACCCGGCTGATTCTGCCCCTGGCGGGCGAGAGCGCCTTCCTCTGGCCCCTGGCCAGCCTGGCGATTATCATCGCCGTGGTCTTCAACAGTCGCCTCGGCCTGGCCGCATCTGTGATGCTCTGTCTCTCCATCGGCGTGATGCTGAATAACGGTCTGCCCCTGGCCTTCACCCTGCTCGCCAGTTGCACGGTGGCGATCTTCGCCATGCGCAACGCCGAGCATATGATCGCCTTCGTGGTCGCCGGGGTCTGTGTCGGGCTGACCGTCGCCGCATCCCAACTGGCCTTCTGGATGCTGGAGCAGCCCACCGTGCGATCCGCCGACCTGAGCGGCCTGGCCATCTCGACCCTGCTCTTCGCCGGGATGAACGGGGCGCTCTCCACCATCCTCTCGCT
>CAISPW010000229.1 GCA_903887465.1 uncultured Oscillochloris sp.
AACCAACAAAAAGCGAGGTCTGGGGCGCAGCCCCGAGGACTTTGCTCATGCCCTGCCTGGCGCGGCTGCGCGCTTGCAGGTATCGGAAGCGGGTGTTATCATACGGTTAAGTTTATAAACGATCTTCGGGGCAGGGTGAAATTCCCGATCGGTGGTAGAGCCCACGAGCGTGTTGCGAGGCACGCATGACCCGGTGAGACTCCGGGGCCGACGGTTACAGTCCGGATGTAAAGAAGATCGCGCGTATGGCGGGTACACCATTGCGCACCCTTGCGGGTGTGTTGTTGTGTCCTATCCAAACAGGTGTGGCGGCGGTGTCCGTTCACCTGCCATGTGCGTGTGTGCCCCGGAGCCAGTGGCCTCGGGGCGTTTTGCTGTCCCCAGGCTGCGGAGGGATGGCCATGCAGCAGACATTACCGATCCCGCGCGTGGTGGCGGAGCCAAAGGAGCCCCGGCGCAGACTCGACATGCACTGGGTCGGCCTTCCGACGACGATCATCGGCCTGCTGGCGATCTGGCAGGCGGCGGTCAGCGTGGGCGGGTACCGGGCGTTCATCCTGCCCACGCCGGGCCTGGTGCTAGAGCGGCTGGTGGGCGCGGCGACGAGCGGCATCCTCTGGCAGCACTGCTCGGCCACCCTGGGCGAGGCCATGGGCGGATTTTTGATCGCCCTCGTCCTCGGGCTGAGCCTAGGCTATATGCTGGCCCACATCCCGTGGCTGGAGCGGGCGATGACCCCGCTGCTGGCGGCTAGCCAGGCGGTGCCGGTGGTGGCCGTAGCCCCGCTGATCATCCTCTGGTTCGGGCCGGGCCTGCAGTCCAAGCTCATGATCGCCGCCCTGATCACGTTCCTGCCCATCCTGCTCAGCACGGTGATCGCCCTGCGCGGCATCCCGCGCGAGTTACGCGAGATGGCGCTGATCAGCGGGGCCAGCCGCTGGCAGATGCTGCGCTACGTCGAGTCGTCCCTGGCCCTGCCGGTGATCTTCGGCGGGGTGCGCAGCGGGCTGGCCCTGGCCACCACCGGCGCGGTGGTGGGCGAGTTTGTGGCCGGGCGCGCCGGCCTGGGCGCCCTGATCAACATCGCTCGCGGTCTCTTTGATACGCCGCTGATCTTCGTGGCCCTGCTCACCCTGGCCGCAATTACCCTGGGGCTGTATCTGGTCGCCACCCTGCTGGAGCGGCTGCTGGTAACGTGGGATTCGTAGGAGTGTTAAGCGCTGAATGTTGTGTGAGGAGAACCGCATGTTCCGTCGTCTTTTGATGATCATTGTGCTGGCGGTGACGCTGGTCGCCTGCGGTGCCCAGCCGGTCGCGCCCACCGCCACGCCCCAGGGGCTGCGCCAGGTGACGCTGGCGATGTCCTACATCCCAAACATCCAGTTCGCGCCCTACTACGTGGCCGTCGCCAAGGGCTACTATAAGGACGTGGGGATCGACGTCACCTTCGACTACAACTTCGAGAACGATGTCGTCCAGCGCGCCGCCGCGTGGCCGGAGAGCAAAGTCGCCTTCGCCACGGCCAGCGGTACCTCGGTGCTACTAGCACGCCAGCAGGGTCTGGCGGTGAGAACCGTCGAGACGCTCTACCAGAAGTTCCCGGTCGTCTTCTTCGCCAAGTCGGCCACCGGCCTGAAGAGCGTGAACGACCTGAAGGGCAAGACCGTGGGCATCCCCGGGCGCTTCGGCGAGAGCCTCTACGCCCTGATGGCCATACTTTACGCCAGCAAGCTCGACGAGAGCGCGATGACGGTGCAGGAGATCGGCTTCACCCAGGCCCAGATGGTGCTTGAAGATAAGATCCAGGTGGGGGTCGGCTACGCGATGAACGAGCCGGTGATCCTACGCCAGATGAATCAGCAGGTGGATATACTGCGCGTTACCGATGTCTACGACCTGGCCTCGAACGGGATTGTGGTCAGCGAGGCGTTGATCACGCAGGACCCCGATCTGGTGCGTACGTTCGTGCAGGCGTCGCTGCGCGGCCTGAAGGATACGCTAGACAACCCCGACGACGCCTATAAGCTGAGCCTGTCCTTCATCCCCGAGGCGCAACTGGGCGACCCCAAGCTCCAGCGCCAGGTGCTTCAGGAGAGCCTGCCCTTCTGGCAGAGCGATAAGACGACGAGCGCGGGCCTCGGGTTCACCGACGTGGCGGTCTGGGCGAAGACGGAGCAGTTTATGCGCGCCGCCAAGCTGCTGGCCGGGCCGGTGGATGTCGGCGCAGCCTTCACAAATGAGTTTATTAAGTGACGGCTCCCAGCGCTAAAGCTGCTGGGTTTTACGGGCTATTTCTATAAAGATCAGATCGTTCGGGGGTGGCGCAGCCACGCCCAAACCTTCGCCGGAGCCGACGTTGCAACCGCTCTACAGCTTCCAGGAAATGGGCTGGTAACTTCATGTGTTAGAATGAAGCGGTTGCACGGTGCCCGGCATTGTATGGCAGGCAAATCGACCGCAACCGTATTAGGAGAAATGTATGTTCCGTAGTCTCCGTCGTACTACCGCACCACTCTCGGCCGCCGTCCTCTTGTCGCTCGCTGCATGCGGCGGTGGTCAAACGACCGCCCCTAAACCTACGGTAGCGGCCACCGCTGCGGCCACCGCTGCGGCCACCGTTGCCCCTACCGCTGCGGCCACCGCTGCGGCCACCGCTGTGGAAGCCACCACTGCGGAAGCCACCACTGCGGAAGCCACCACAGAAGCCACTACCACCGGGGAAGCCACCGCTACGACTGCGGAAGCTACTACCCCTGCTGCGGCCACCACGGCCCAGCCCATCGTTGTCGGCGATCTGGTTACCTACAAGGACAAGTCAGGTATCTTCCAGATCGATGTCCCCAGTAACTGGAAGCTTGAGGATAGCAGCAAGCCCGATGCGCCTTCAATGGCCTGGGTTGACCCAACCGGCAGCAGCGCTGTGGTGATCGATATCTCCACGGATGCAAAGACAAACACCCCAGAAGATCTAACCGACCTACTCACGAAGTACGTGGCGAAGACCTTCGCCGGCGCGCCTGACTTGGTCACAAACCCGCCCAAGGCGATGAGCGATGGAAGCGTGCTGATCAGCTCCAACGTCACCACGCCCAACAGCAATATCAAACTGGTCAACAATAGCTATATTGAGCAGCG
>CAISPW010000230.1 GCA_903887465.1 uncultured Oscillochloris sp.
CGCCCCGCCCCGCTGCTGCGCCCCGCCCCGCTGCTGCGCCCCGCCCCGCTGCTGCGCCCCGCCCCGCTGCTGCGCCCCGCCCCGCTGCTGCGCCCCTAAAATTCCCCCCCCGGCGGGCGAATTTGTTCCAGCACCAGGAAACTCACGGCGGTGGTGATCATCAGGATGCTGCTCATGGCCATGGCCTGACCGTAATTGACCGCGCCGGGTTGGCCGAGCAGGCGGAAGATCACCACCGGCAGAGTCGGCGCGTCGGGTCGGGTCAGCAGCAGCGAGGCTCCGAACTCGCCCAGCGAGACGGTGAAGGCGAACACGGCCCCGGTGATGATTGCCGGGGTGATCAGCGGCAGCTCGATATGCAGCCAGGCCCGCCAGGGGCTTGCGCCCAGCAGAGCGGCCGCCTCGATCAGACGCGGGCTGCGCCCGCGCAGGGTCGGCAGCAGGCTGCGGATCACGAAGGGCATGGCCACCAGGCTGTGTACCAGCGGGATCAGCAGCGGCGAGGCGCGCAACCCGGCCAGGGACGGTGTACTCAGGGCCACCAGGTAGCCCAGCCCCAGGGTGATGGCGCTGGTACCCAGGGGCAGCATGAAGAGCGCGTCCAATAGGGGCGCAGCAGGAGACCGGCAGGGCCGGTCTCCTGCTGCGCCCTTACCCGCCAGCAGATACCCCGCCGGCACGCCCACGGCGAGAGCGATTGCGGTCGTCGCCGCCGCGATGCGCAGGGAGTTGGCGAGGGCCGTCGTGGGCGGCACAAAGAAGGCCGAGCCGGTGCGGTTTTCGCCGAGGGCCAGGTAGTAGCCTAGGCCCAGCCCGGCGGGGCCGATCAGCGAGCGCAGGACGAGGGCGGCCAGGGGCGCGCCGAGCAGCAGCAGGATGAGCGCGGCATTGGCCCCCACGAGCATACGCTGACCGGCCCCGCGCGGACGCCGGGCCACCGCCGTGCGCGGCAGCCGGTCGAGCGGTGCCACGTTACGGGCGACCAGGCGCGTGTAGGCTATGCTCATCGCCAGCGTGCATGCCGCCTGGATCAGCGCTAGGCTCGCGGCCACATCCAGCCGCAGCAACTGCGCCGTCTGCCGGTAGATCTCCACCTCCAGCGTGGCCATGCGTGGCCCGCCGAGGATGACCATCACCCCGAAGCTGGTAAAGCTGAAGATGAAGACCAGCAGGGCCGCCGCGCCCAGGGCCGGGGCCAGCAGCGGCAGCGTCACCTCGCAGATCACCCGCCGCCGCGAGGCACCCAGCACCGCCGCCGCCGCCTCCAGTTGCGGATCGAGGTTGGCCCAGAATCCGCCCACCAGTCGCAGCACCACCGTGTAATTGTAGAAGACGTGGGCCAACAGCACCAACCCGATGCCGTTGGGGATGCGGATGGGCGGCTGCACGAGGCCGAGCAGAGTCTGTAGCCCAGCGTTGACCATCCCGTGCGGGCCGAGCAGCGCGCCCAGGGCCGCCGCCACCACCACGGTGGGCATCACAAAGGGCACCCCGGCCACGGCCCGCAGCAGCCGCTTGCCGGGGAAGTCGTAGCGTGCGAAGACGTAGGCCCCCGGCAGCCCCGCCGCCAAGGTCAGCAGCGTCGAAAGGGTGGCCTGGCCGACGCTGAAGCCCAGCACCCGCCAGGTGTAGCCGTCGGCCAGCACCGCCCATAGCCCCCCGAGTCCCTCGGCAAAGCTCAGGCGCAGGATGGCCCAGAGCGGGTAGAGGAAGAAGAGCGCGAGGAACCCGAACGACACGAAGCCGGGCGAACGCCGCAACATGAAGATCGCGAACGGCACGAAGCCGGACAAACGCCGCGAAACCGAGGGATCGCCCCCATGCGCGCATCCCCGCGCTTTTCGTGTTCGCGTCATTCGCCCCATTTCGCGCCCTTCGTGATCCAAATAGCCCCTCACCGCAGCACGATCTCCGTCCACCCCTTGATCCACCCCTCGCGCCCGGCCTCGATCTGTGTGGGGGTGAAGTCGGCAGGCTGGGCGGGCACCTCGGCGAACTTCGTGAACACCTCGGGCAGGGGCGCGCGCGGCATGGTCGGGTAGACAAACATCTGCAACGGGATGTCGGCCTGGAACTGCGGCCCCAGCATAAAGTCTACGAACTGCCGGGCCAGTGCCTCTTTCTGCGTGCCCTTCAGGATGCCCACGAACTCTACCTGGCGGAAGCTACCGCCGGGGATCTGCAGGTTGTCGGTGGGCGGCACGGTCAGCTTGCCCTCGCTAAAATAAACCTCGGCGGCCGGGCTGGTGGCGTAGCTCACCACCAGTGGGTACGGCCCCTTGCCGCTGCTGCCGCTAAACTGCGTGTAGTAGGCGTCCGTCCAATCGTTGCTCACGAATACCTCGTTGGCCCGCAGGTCGCGCCAGTAGTCCTTCCAGGTGTAGGTACCCGCCTCGCCGAAGTGGGCGACCGTGGCCAGCAGGAAGGCCAGCCCCGGCGACGAGGTGGTCGGGTTCTCCACCACCAGCTTGCCCTTCCATGCGGGCTTGGTGAGATCCTCCAGGGTCGTGGGTGGGGTCAGGCCGACCTGCTTGAGGGCGGCCTTGTCGTAGTTGATCGTCACATAGCCGTAGTCCACCGGCAGCAGACGACCGCTCGAGTCGATCCGGAGGTCGGAAGGGATGCTGGGTATGGCGGGCGACTCGTAGGGCAGGAAGATGTCGGCGGCGAGGGCGCGGCTGAGGAAGGTGTTATCGACGCCGAAGAAGACATCGGCCAGGGGCGATGCCTTGCTAAGGATAGCTCGGTTCAGGGCCGCGCCGGCGTCACCGCTCTTGAGTACCTGCACCGTTATCCCAGCCTGCCGCTCGAAGGCGGCCAGGACGTCCTTGCTCACGCTGAAGCTGTCGTGAGTCATCACCACTAAGATTTTGGCGTCGGCGAGCGCGGCGGTGGGTTCCGCTGAGGCGGCGGGCGGGCTGCTGGAGACGCCCGATCCGGGCGTCTGTACGGGTGGGGTGGTGGGCGAACTGGTGGTGGGTTGCCCGCAGGCGGCGAGCAAGACAACTACAAGCAGGGGGATCAGGCGTTTCATCGGGCACTCCTCGATCACGCGACAGGGTGATAGGGTGGCAGGGTGAGATCTTGGTCGCGCCCCATCAGATCCCGCGTCCCTGCGTCACACACACAAAAGGCCGCCGACCTGTGTAGCAGTCGGCGGCCCATACGAGCTGCTGGCGCTTCCCTATGCCGGAGTAACCCAGGCCAGGTTCCACGGGTCAGCGGCGTCTCTAGCCGCTATCTCAGCCAGGCTGACCCCGGCCCCCCGAGCGATCTTCGTTTGTTTCGTTTGTGACGCGGCGCATGGTAGCATAGCCGGACGGGCGCGTCAACGCGGGTGATACGCGCATGCACAACTCTTACACAGCGGGCCGAAATCCAGGAATCCATTGTGCTATACTAGTCCTAGCTGTCGGTTGTCGTCTCGCTCACCGGGGGCGGCAGCGGCACCAGGGCAGCGCCGATACGGCATCCCGCCCCCATGCAGCGCCGCCCTGAGATCAGCAGCTAACCATAACGAACGAGGGGATCGCAATGAGACTTGAGCGCTTCACCGAGAAGGCGCAGGATGCGTTTCAGGCCGCCCAGGAGATCATGCAGGAGCAGCATCACACGCAGCTCGACGTTGAGCATGTGTTTCTGGCCATGCTGCGCCAGCGCGACGGCCTGACCACGCGTGCCCTCCAGCGTTTGGCGGTGGACATTGAAGTGGTGGCGGCGCGCGTCGAGCGCGAGCTTGAGAAGTCGCCGAAGGTCTACGGGCAGTATGGCTTCGGCAACCAGGTCTACGTCACCCCGCGCACCCAGCGCTTGGTGAAGCGCGCCGAGGAGGAAGCTAACCGCATGGGCGACCAGTACGTGGGCATCGACCACCTGCTGATCGCCATGGCCGGCGAGCGCGAGGGTGCCTCGGCCCGTATCCTCAACACGTTTAACATCGACCAGGAGCGGATCTACCAGGTGCTGATGGAGATTCGCGGCGCGCAACGCTCGGACGACCCGAGCGCCGAAAGCCGCTACGAGATCCTGGAGAAGTACAGCACCGACCTGACCGACATGGCCAAGAACGGCCAACTCGATCCGGTGATCGGTCGCGAGGCCGAGATCACCCGCGTCATCCGTATCCTCTCGCGGCGCAGTAAGAATAATCCGGTGCTGGTTGGCGAGACGGGCGTGGGCAAGACGGCCATCGCCGAGGGGCTGGCCCAGCGCATGAGCGTCGGTGATGTGCCGCCCACCCTGCGCGACCGCAAGCTCCTGGCCCTCGACCTGGCCGGTATGGTGGCTGGCTCGAAGTTCCGTGGCGAATTTGAGGAGCGCCTGAAGGCGGTGATGGACGAGGTGCGTACCGCCAAGGGGAAGGTTATCCTCTTCATCGACGAGTTGCACACGGTGGTCGGTGCGGGGGCCGCCGCTGGCAGCATCGATGCCTCGAACATGCTCAAGCCGGCCCTCTCGCGCGGCGATATGCAGGTGGTGGGTGCCACCACCATCGACGAGTACCGCAAGCATATTGAGAAGGACGCCGCCCTGGAGCGGCGCTTTAGTCCGGTGTTTGTCGAGGAGCCCGACATCCCCACCACCGTGGAGATGCTGCGTGGCCTGCGTAAGCGCTACGAGGATCACCACCAGCTCACCATCAGCGACGAGGCGCTGACGGCGGCGGCCAACCTCTCCAGCCGCTATATCAACGACCGCTTCCTGCCGGATAAGGCGATTGACCTGATCGATGAGGCTAGTGCCAAGCTGCGCATCGATATTTTTGCTATGCCCCAGGCGCTCAAGGAGCAGGAGGCCGTCCTCAAGAAGCTCCAGCAGGACGAGGAGGACGCCGGTTCGCGCCGCGACTATGAGCATGCCGCCATCCTGCGCGCCCAGTTTCTGGCGCTCCAGCAGGAGTTCGAGACCGGGCGCGACGCCTGGCTGAAGTCGGCCAACCTCGACGAGATCGTCGATGACGAGGACGTGGCCCAGATCGTCGCCAGCTGGACGGGCGTGCCGGTCAGCCGTATGCTGGAGACCGAGCGCGAGAAGCTGAACGAGATGGAGGAGCGCCTGCACGCGCGGGTGATCGGCCAGCACGAGGCAATCGTCTCGCTTTCTGACGCCATCCGCCGCGCCCGCAGCGGCCTGCGTGACCCGCGCCGTCCGATCGGTAGTTTTATCTTCGTCGGCCCCACCGGCGTCGGTAAAACCGAACTGGCCAAGGCTCTGGCTGAGTTCATGTTCGATAGCGAGGACGCGATGACCCGCGTGGACATGAGCGAGTTCCAGGAGCGCCATACCGTCAGCCGCCTGATCGGTGCGCCCCCCGGCTACGTGGGCTACGACGAGGGCGGCCAGATCACCGAGCAGATCCGTCGCCGACCCTACCAGGTGGTCCTCTTCGACGAGATTGAGAAGGCCCACCCCGATGTGTTTAACGCCCTGCTTCAGGTTCTCGATGACGGTCGCCTGACCGACGGCCAGGGGCGCACGGTAGACTTCCGCAACACCGTGATCATCATGACCAGCAACGCGGGCACCGAGCACCTGCGGGGCAGCGCGATTGGCTTCTCGGCACCGGGCAAGGGCGGCGTCAGGCCGGTTGACCTCAAGGAGGCCCGGCGCAAGGTGGACGAGGCGCTGCGCCAGGTATTTCGCCCCGAGTTCCTCAACCGCGTGGACGAGATCATCCTCTTCCACGAGTTGAGCTTCGAGGATCTGAGCCAAATCGTGGATCTGCAGGTCGGCGAGCTGATCGAGCGCCTGCACGATCAGAAGATCGCTCTGACTCTGACCCACGCTGCCCGTGAGCATCTAGTGAGCGAGGGCTACAATCCGGTGTACGGTGCGCGCCCGCTACGCCGCACCGTGCAGCGCCTCCTAGAGACGCCGATCTCGCGCGAGTTGCTGCGCGGTGTGTTTAAGGCGGGTGATACGATCCAGGTCGATCTAGAGCAGGGCCAGTTGGCCTTCCACCGCAGCGGGATGCTGGAGATCGAGAGCAAGCGACCTGCGGAACCCCTGGGTGCCTGATGCCTGATGTGAAAATAGCCGATAGCCGATAGCCGATAGCCGGGCATCAGCGGCCATTTTCATCGCGAACGATCTTTTTTGGTTGGTTTTTGGCGGCGAAGCCGCCAAAAACCAACCAAAAGCGCGGTCTGGGGCGCAGCCCCAGC
>CAISPW010000231.1 GCA_903887465.1 uncultured Oscillochloris sp.
CAAGACGGTCACGCGGGTTTGAATCATGCCTTTGTTCATCATCAGACAACCATGCGGCTCCGCCGCACAACACCCGATGAACATGGCCGCTGATGCCCGCCTATCGGCTATCGGGTATTGGCTATCGGCTATTTTCACGTTAGCCCTCGCGATGCGTCGCGCCTACTTGCGCGCCACCCCGATCTATACTAGTCTAGTATCGCGCTGGATCCCGCCGATGTGTGCCATACCGAGGCCATCTGGCCTCACCAGGAGGCTTTCGTGACGACCGAGAACGATCTCATCCACTCCGACCTGGACCACCTCATCCACCCGCTCTACCACCCCAGCGGCCATCAGACGCCCAAGATCTGGGTTGAGGCCAAGGGCTCGGTCGTGAAGGACATCAACGGCAATGCGTACCTGGATGGCCTGAGCGCCCTCTGGAACGTGAACGTCGGCCACGGGCGCGAGGAGCTGGCCGAGGCCGCGTATACCCAGATGAAGCGGATGGCTTTCTACTCGGCCTACACCGGATCGACGAATCTGCCGGCCATCCAGCTGGCCGAGAAGCTCAGCCAGATCCTCTACCCAAGCATTAATACATTCTTCTTCACCAGCGGCGGCGCGGAGAGCACCGAGAGCGCGATCAAGACGGCCCGCTTTCACTGGAAGGCTAAGGGTAAGCCCGACAAGGTCAAGTTTATCTCGCGTATGAAGGGCTACCACGGCGTGACCCTGGCGGCCATGAGCGCCACGGGCTTGCCGGTCTACTGGCCGATGTTCGAGCCGCGCGTACCCGGCTTCAGCCACATCGAGTCGCCCTACCCCTATCGCTTTGTGAACAAGACGCCCGAGTTGAGCGATGGCGTGGCGGCCGCCAACCTGCTGGAGGAGGCCATCCTGCGCGAGGGCGCGGACACGGTGGCGGGCTTTATCGCCGAGCCCGTGCAGGGCGCCGGCGGGGTGATCGTGCCGCAGGACGATTACTTCGCCCGCATCCGCGCGATCTGCGACCAGTACGAGGTGCTACTGATCTCCGACGAGGTGATCACGGGATTCGGGCGCACCGGCACGTGGTTCGGCCTGGAGCACTACGGGGTCGAACCCGACATCGCCATGTTCGCCAAGGGCATCACCTCGGGCTACGTGCCTCTGGGCGGCATCGGCGTGTCGGACGCGATCAGCGACGTGATCAACCACGTGGCGCCCGACAAGCGCTGGATGCACGCCTTCACCTACTCGGGCCACCCCACCAGCTGCGCCGTGGCCCTGGCCAACATCGCGATCATCGAGGGTGAGGGCCTGGTGGCTCGGGCCGCCAGCAGCGGCGCGCACCTGCTCGCGGGCCTGCGAGAGCTTGAGGAGATGCCGACGGTGGGCAATGTGCGCGGCCTGGGCATGATGGCCGCCGTCGAACTGGTGGCCGACAAGGCCACCAGGGAGGCATTCCCGGTCGCGGCCAACGTCGGCGTCCGCGTGGGCAGCGAGATGATGGCCCGTGGCCTGCACACCCGCGTGATCGGCGACAGCATCCTGCTGGCCCCGCCGCTCACCACCAGCATCGCGCAGATCGACCAGATCGTGCAGATCATCGGCGAGGCAATCGCCGCCGTGCAGGTGTAGGGGCGCGTCGCACGCCCATCCCACGAGGGAGGGGCGGCTCGTGAGCCGCCCCTCCCCGCTTACGCATCTATTAGCAGGTTGTCGATCAGGCGCACGACACCCACCCGCACCGCCAGCGAGATCAGCGCGCCGCGTGGGCCGACCTCGGCCAGTTCGCGCAGGGTCAGCGGGTCGGCGACGCTAACGTACTCGGGGCGGGCCAGGGGCTCGTCGGCCAGCACCTCGGACATAGCCTGGCGCAGCCCATCCCCGTGTCGCTCACCAGAGGCCAGCAACTCCTGCGCCGCCGTGAGCGCCCGGTAGAGTATCTGCGCCGCCGCCCGCTGCTTGGGCGTCAAGTAGCTGTTGCGGCTGCTCATGGCCAGGCCATCGGCCTCGCGCACCGTCGGTGCCACCACGATCTGTGTAGGCATGTTCAGGTCGCGCACCATCTGGCGCACCACCACCGTCTGCTGCGCGTCCTTCTGGCCAAAGTAGGCCCTGGTCGGCTGCACGATGTTCAGCAGCTTGCAGACCACTGTGGCCACGCCGCTGAAGTGATCCGGGCGGGCCGCCCCCTCTAGCACCTCGTCGGCGGCGGGCAGCACCACCGCCGTGCCGAAGCCCTCGGGGTACATCTCGCCCACCTCGGGCACGAACACCAACTCCACGCCCTCAACCGCAAGCAGCCGCAGGTCGCGCTCAAGGTCACGCGGGTAGCGTGTGAAATCCTCGTGGGGGGCGAACTGGGTTGGGTTCACAAAAATACTCACCGCCGCCGTGCCGCACTCGCGGCGGGCCTGGCGCATCAGGCTCAGGTGCCCCTCGTGCAGGTAGCCCATCGTGGGCACAAAGCCGACCCGGTCAAAGCCGGCTCGCGTCTGGCGAAAGTCTTTAACGGTCGTGATCACATTCATGGTGTTCAGCATCTCATATGGAGAGGGTAGGGCGGTCGCCCTACCCTCTCCATATGTTTGGCTATGCTTGCCAGCGCAGCGCGCAAGCCCAGCCAAACATATGATTATTCTCGGGAGCCTATGGCCCCCGGCGACAGGGCGGCGCGCAGCGCGTCCTCGGGCATGGTTGCGCTGTGTTCGACGCCGGGGAAGGTGCCGTCACGCACCTCGGATGCGTAGGCGGTCACCGCCGCGCCGATCTGATCGGCCAGGCTCGCGTAGCGCTTGGCGTGGCGCGGCGCAAAATCGCTGTACAGGCCAAGCAGATCATGCCAGACCTGCACCTGCCCGGCGCAGCCCACCCCCGCCCCGATCCCGATTGTCGGGATGCGCAGCCGCGCGGTGATCGCGGCGGCCAGCTCGGCCGGGATCAGCTCCAGGACGATGCCGAAGGCCCCGGCGGCCTCGATGGCCATGGAGTCAGCGATCATCCGCGCCGCCGCCTCGGCCTGCCGCCCCTGCACCCGCGTGCCGATCTGGTTTACCGACTGGGGCGTGAAGCCGATGTGGCCCATCACCGGGATGCCCAGCTCGACCAGCCGGGCGATGATCGGGGCCACGGCGGCCCCACCCTCCAGCTTAACCGCCTGGGCACCGGTCTCCTGCATCATCCGGCCGGCGCTCGCCACCGCCTGCGCGACGCTGGCGTAGGTAAGAAAGGGCAAGTCGCCGATCACCAGGGACTGCTGGCTCCCACGTACCACCGCACGGGTGTGGTGCAGCATCTCATCCAGAGTCACGGGCACCGTCGAGGAGTAGCCCAGCACCACCATGCCCAGCGAATCACCCACGAGGATCATCGGCACACCGGCCCGATCCGCGATCTGCGCGGAGGTGTAGTCGTAGGCGGTGATCACCGGGATGCGCTCGCCACGGTCCTTCATCTTCTGAATATCGAGGATCGTCGTACGCATTGCGCACCTCCCTTCACACATTTGTCACACAGGCGTTTCACCTGACCACAGGCCGCCGAAGGTTGATTGTAGCATAGTGCGGCGGCGGCGAGATTCCAGGGCCGTTGCATTCGTGTCTGGCGGATTCACTGCCAAACACGACCAAAAAGCACGATCTGGGGCGCAACCTCAGGAACCTCGCATGGGGTGAGATCTGGACAACGGTGATCTCACATCCCGTGCTGCACCGCCCAGAGGGCGGCCTGGGTGCGGTCGCGCACATCGAGTTTGCCCAGGATGTTGCTGATATGGTTTTTGACGGTGCCCACGCTGATCGCCAGGGCGGCGCTGATCTCCTGGTTGGTGCAGCCCTGGGCGAGCATGTGCAGGATGCTGCGCTCGCGCTCGGTGAGCAACTCGGCTTGCTCGGCCTGCGGCGGGCGGGCGGTGGTGTGAGGTGCGGCGGGCGGGGCGGGCGGGGATGCGGCCATGCGGCCCAGGTAGGGCAGCAACTGGGCCGTGATCTCGGGGTTGAGCAGGGCACCGCCGGCGGCCACCGTGCGGACCGCGTCGGCCAGGGCGCGGTGATCGACATCCTTCAGCATGTAGCCGCGCGCCCCGGCGGCGATCCCGCGAAACACATACTCGTCGTCGCGGAAGGTGGTGAGGAAGATCACCGCCGCCCGCGCGCCCGCTGCGGTCAGGCGCTGCGTCGCCTCCACGCCGTCCATCACCGGCATCATCAGGTCCATCAGCACCACGTCGGGGTCAAGGACGCGCACCAGCTTCAGCGCCTCGGCCCCGTCGCCGGCTTGGCCGACCACCTCGATGTCGGGCTTGCGGGAGAGGAGCGACTGGATGCCCGCGCGGATGAGCGCCTGGTCATCCACGATCAGGACGCGGATCTTCGCCCCAGTCACTGCCCGCCCTCCGTGGGGAGTACCAGCATCAGGCGGAAACCGCCGTCGGGCAGGGGGCCAGCCTCGATTCCGCCACAGAGCGTCTCGGCCCGCTCGCGCAGCCCGACGAGACCGTAACTGCCCTGCGCGGGCGCGGCCTGAGCCGCCAGGTCGGCGGGCGCGGCGGCGGGCCGATCATCGTTCAGCACCGTCACGGTGACGGTGCTGGGGTTGCGGTCGATCTGCACCGTGATCTGGCTGGGGCGGGCGTGCTTGCAGGCGTTGGCCATCCCCTCCTGCGCCGTCCGGTAGATCGTGCAGGCCACCGCCGGGGTGAGGTCGTCGAGGCGATCATTCGTGTGCAGATCGACGACGACCGCCGCGCTCTGCCGACACTGCGCCGCCAGGTCGCCGAGGGCCGCGCCAAGGGCGCAGCCCTCCAGGGGCAGCTCGGCATCGGCCACAGCCAGCACGCTGCGCCATGCCGCGCGGAGGTGTTCGCGGCTGATCTGGAGCTGGTCGAGCGCCTCCGCAGAGCTTTCGGCCACCAGATCCTCGGCCAGTTGAAGCTGGAGGTTAATCAGCACCAGCCGCGAGCCGAGGTCGTCGTGAAACTCGCGGGCCAGCCGGGTGCGCTCGGCCGCCACCGCCAGCGTGCGAACTTCCGACGTCTGCTGCTCGATCTCGCTGCCCAGGAGCGCCACCCGCAACTCGGCCTGTCGGCGCTCATCGAGCCGACGGCGGGCCAGGAGCAGCGGGCCAAGCACCGTCGCCGCCGACACCGCGCAGATCAGCAAGCTCTCGGCGTCCATCGCCTGGGGGCGCAGGCGGGCCAGCAGCAGGCCGATGGCGGCGGGCACCCCGGCCAGGAAGATCACGATCTGGCCCAGGGGTAGGCGCAGGGCGATCTGCCAGAGTACCAGCAGCAGCCCGAGCAAGATGGGCATGGCCTGCGTGATGATCGCCAGAGCCACGACGGCCAGCGTCTGCCCCGCCAGGCCGATCTGGAGCAGCAGCGGGTTGCGCGTCCGCAGGGTATAGACATAGGCCAGCAGCAGCAGGGCGTAGAGTGCGAGCAGGGGCAGGATCACATCGGGGCTGGGCATGTGCTGAAGCAGAGTCACCAGCAGCGAGAGCGCGACGAAGACGATTGGCAGCACCCAGTTCAGAATGCGGTAGGGCTGCGATGCGATCACCAGATCATCGCAGCGGACGACCGCCATCGTCGCGATCATCGGGCGATGCGCCACACGCTGGTCATCCTCGCCCCGGCGCAGCAGGGTAATCGCGACGCGCAGCCGATCAACCGCCGCCCCGGCGGACGCCCTGGTCTGGGCCACGGTGGCCTGGAGGCGCGAGAGGTTACTGTGGGCCTGGCCGATGGCCGCGCCGATGCTCTGCTCGGTGCGGGCCAGGGCCGACTGCACCTCGCCGGTGAGCATCTGGGCCAGCCGACGGCGCTCCTCCAGCGCGGCGCACTGCTGCATCTCGCGCAGCGCCGTCGAGAGGCTGTCGTAGCGCTGCTGCATCTGTTGGAGCATCTGCTGGGCCTGCTCGCCGCGCCGGTGCTGGCGCACGTAGATGATCGCCGCGATGATCGCGCAGGTGGCCGGGAAGGCCAGGGCCAGGTTGCTCTGGATCCAGGCCAGCACGCTCGCCGTGGCCATGATCACGCCCCCGCTCCACAGCGCCCAGACGCCCACCGCAAACGGGATCCACAGCCAGGGCCGGAACAGAGTCAGCGCCTGGAGGACAATGATCAGGTACACATAGTCGATGAGCGGTGCCGGGAAGAGCCCCTGGGCCACCGCCGTGAGCGCGCACTGGAGCAGCAGGTAGGGGATCTGCACCCACAGCGGCAGGCGCCGGGCGGGCACCGTCACCGTTATGATCAGCAGCACCGCCATGAGGGCGGTCATCGCCCAGTAGCGCTGCGGCGAACCCGCCAGGTTGATCGGCCCGCGCAAGCCAACCCCGCTGAGCGGCGTCATCAGCAGCGCAAGCGTCACGACCCCCTGGAGCGCGAGCGGGTAGGGGATCTGATATCGAACAAAGGTGTGAAGTTGTCGGGGCGCGCGGATCATGGCTATAGTGTAGCACACTCGCCTGCGGTGCCCGGCGACGCCAGGGCTTGTGCAACGGCGTCTCTGGCGGGGGGGTTGGGGGTAGCGAAGCCACCCCCAAAAGATCTTTTGCACTACCGCAAACGTCGCCCGGTCAGGCTGAGCGCCCGGCCCGTAAACGGGCGGACGAGGGTGACGACGGCCGCTGAAGCGGCATGTCTGAGGCCGCTTC
>CAISPW010000232.1 GCA_903887465.1 uncultured Oscillochloris sp.
CGAAAAAAATCCTTTTCTTTTCTTTCGGAGGGGCGAAGCCCCTCCGAGCCTCCCCGCCGGGAAGACGACAACGGTAGTAATAGCCGATAGCCGGGCATCAGCGGCCATGTTCATCTGGTGTTGTGCGGCGGAGCCGCATGGCGGTCTCACGTGAAAATGGGCGATAGCGCGAGCATCTCGCCCCGGCGCGGATGCAGGCAGGCGGCCCGCGCGCCCATGCTCCTCATATCACCAAGGGGAGACCACACAATGTGCGGAATCGTAGGTGCCATCAACCTGATCCGGCCACGGGGCACGCCGCTGCCGGATCTCCAGGCCATGCTGTCGATGCTCACGCACCGTGGGCCAGAAGAGGCGGGCTGCTACGCCGATGGCGTTGTCGGGCTGGCCCACGCCCGCCTGAGCATCATCGGGTTGAGCAACGGCCTCCAGCCAATACCGAATGAGGACGGCACGATCTGGGCGATCTGTAACGGCGAGTTTTTTAACTATGTCGAGCTGCGCGATGGGCTGCGGGCCAGGGGCCACCGCTTTACGACGGAGTCGGACACCGAGGTGCTGGTACACCTCTACGAGGAGATGGGCTGGGCGGCCGTCCGCGAGCTGAATGGACAATTTGCGTTCGCCCTCTGGGACAGTCGGCACGAGCGCCTGATGCTTGGGCGCGACCGGATTGGGGTGCGCCCGCTCTTCTACACGGTCTTCAACGGCCAACTGCTCTTCGCCTCCGAGATCAAGGCGCTGCTGGCCGGCGGCATCCCCCGGAGTCTCGATAGCCGCGCCCTGGCCCAGGTGTTCACCACCTGGTCGCCCCTGCCCGGTCGCACGATCATCGCGGGGGTCAGCGAGGTGCTGCCCGGTCACCTGCTCTTTGCCCGCGCCGGGTCGCCCGATCTGACCACCGAACAGTACTGGCGGCTGACGTTCGCGCCGGCCGACGAGATCGAGCGGCGCAGCACGGAGGAGTATGTCGCTGCGATCCGCACGGCCCTGGCCGACGCCACCCGCATCCGCCTGCGGGCCGACGTGCCCGTCGGTGCCTACCTCAGCGGCGGACTCGACTCGACCCTGATCTCCAGCATCGCCCAGTCGCAGTTGCCGCACCAGCTCCACACCTTCTCGGTGGCCTTCCACGACCCGGCCTATGACGAGCGCGCCTTCCAGTACCAGGTCGCCAAAGAACTCGGGACACTGCACCACGTGATCGAGTGCGACGCCGACTCCATCCGCACGACTCTGCCGGATGTGCTCTGGCACACCGAAACCCCGCTGCTGCGGCTCTCGCCGGTGCCGATGTACCTGCTCTCACAGCTCGTCCATAACCACGGCCTGAAGGTGATGCTCTCGGGCGAGGGGGCCGACGAGCTCTTCGGCGGGTACGATATTTTCAAGGAGGCGATGGTGCGCCGCTTTTGGGCGCGCAACCCCGACTCACGATCTAGGCCGCTGCTCCTGGGGCGGATCTACGCGCACATCGGCGATCTCCAGTCCATCTCGCCCGAGTTCCTACAGCGCTTCTTCGGCCAGGGTCTCACCGAGACCGAGCTGCCGCACTACAGCCACCTGCTGCGCTGGCAGAACACCGGTCGCATAACGCGCTTCTTCACGCGCGATCTGGCGCAGTCGCTCTCCGACTACCGCGTCATCGATGAGGTCGCGGCCGGGCTCCCCGCCGAGATCATGAACTGGGAGCCGCTGGCCCGCGCCCAATATCTGGAGGTGACAACCTTTCTCTCCAGCTACCTGCTGGCCTCGCAGGGCGACCGGGTCGGCATGGCCCACTCGGTCGAGTGCCGCCACCCCTTCCTTGACCATCGCGTCGTCAGCCTGAGCAACCGTATCCCGGCCAGGCTGAAGCTGCGCGGGCTGCGCGGCGAGAAGTATGTGCTGCGCCGGGCCGCCGAGGGCGTCGCCCCAGCCACTATTATCGCGCGCCAGAAGCAGCCCTACCGCGCGCCCATCCGCAGCGTCTTCAACGGACGCGCCCTGCCCGATTACGCCCAGGAGCTGTTGAGCGAGCGGCAGCTGCGCGCCAGCGGCATCTTCTCCCCCGAGGCGGTTGGGCTGCTCTTGCACAAGGTACAGACCTCGCCGGCCCTCAGCGAGGTTGACCAGATGGCCTTCGTCGGCATCCTGAGTACACAGATGATCCAGAGTTACTTTATCGAGGACTGGGACGCCCACGCCGCAGCCCACCGACGTGAGCTGCGGATGACCGATGTGAACGTCGTCAGTAGGGGCTTGGGGGCCGCAGGCTCCCGATAATGATCATCATATACGATTTGGTTGAAGCCAGCCAAGCTGGCAATTTCAACCAAATCGTATAGGTGAAAGGTTTTAGGGCGACCGCCCTAAACTTGATAAGGAGCAATACCGTGGAGTTTGGAACCGATGTACTCACGATCAACCCAGAACACGAGACCGCCCACATCGTCAGCAAGATGCGCCAGTCCGTGCAGCACGACTTCCGGCGCAAGGGCGCAATCGTCGGGCTGAGCGGCGGCATCGACTCGGCGACCGTCCTCGGGCTCGCGGTGAAGGCATTCGGCCCGAGCCGCGTGCTGGCGGTGATGATGCCTGAGGCGCACTCGAGTCCGATCAGTGAGGAGTACGCCGCCCGCTTGGCCGCGCAGTATGAGGTCGTCGCGATCACGGAAGACCTCACCGCCGGGCTGGCCGGGCTGGGCTGCTACACGCGCCAGAACGACGCGGTGCGCTCGGTCTTCCCCGACTACGACCCGAGCCTGGACGAGATCAAGCTGGTGCTGCCCGCAGATCTGCTTGAGCGCGGCAGTCTCAACGTCTACTCGCTCAGCCTGACCCGGCCGGGCGGGGAGGAGCGGCGAAAGGTGTTGCCGGTGGCCGCCTACCTACAGATCGTCGCCGCCTCAAATATGAAGCAGCGCGCGCGCATGCTGATGCTCTACTATCACGCCGAGGAGCGCAACTACGCCGTGATCGGCACCGCCAACCGGAACGAACACGCCCAGGGCTTCTTCGTCAAGTATGGCGACGGCGGGGCCGACATCCAGCCTATCCAGCACCTGTACAAGACCCAAGTCTACCAACTGGCCGAGTACCTGGGGGTCACCCAGGAGATCATCGACCGCACCCCGACCACCGACACCTACAGCGCCGAGTGCAGCCAGGAGGAGTTCTACTTCCGGCTGCCCTTCAAGCAGATGGACCTGATCTGGTACGGGCTTGATAACGACATCCCGGCGGCAAAGGTGGCGACCGCCCTTGAGATCAGCGTGATCCAGGTCGAGAACGTCTACCGCGACTTAGCGCAGAAGGCCCGCTCGACCGAGTACCTGCGCGCAAAGCCGCTGATGGTGCGCTAGTCGCAAATAGGGGGGTATTTTTTCGGGGAGGGACAAGCCCTCCCCGGTTCCCTCCCACCAGATCACTAGGAGGACTATCCATGGACATCAAGGAGCGCATCCACGAGTTTATCGTCACCAACTGCCTATTTGGCGATACCGAATACGATCTGACTGACGAGACCCCGCTGCTGGACTCGGGGATTATCGACTCGACCGGGGTGATCGAGCTGGTGCTGTTCGTCTCGGAGGCGTTCGGGATCGAGGTACCGGCGGAGGATATGCTGCCCGAGAACTTCAACTCGATCACCCGCCTGTCCAACTACGTGCAGATGCAGGCCGTCGCGAGTGCAGGGCAATGATCGGCGATCTTGGCCTGGGCAAGCGCGAAATGCAGCGAGGCAGGGCGTCAACCTGCCTGGCTGCCCGGCGTCCAGGCCGGATATTTAGAAAAACCCTCGCCCCGCTGAGCATCCTCGTGATCATGAGTCTTGGATCGGCTGGCTGCGCGCAGCAGCCAGCAACGGAGAGGATCTCCGACGTGGCGCTGAACACACTCGCGCAAAAGACCATCTTCTTCGGCCATCAGTCGGTGGGCTGGAACATCATCCAAGGCATTGAGCGCGTCATCAAAGCGCAGCCGGGTGCGCAACTGACGATCACCAAGGCTGAGGGCATCAGCGGCGTACCGACGCCGGCGCTCATCCACACCGAGGTTGGCCGCAACTCTGAGCCGATGTCGAAGCTGCAGGCGTTTGAGCGATTCGTTCGCGGGGGTGTGGGCGACCGGGCCGACATCGCGCTCTTCAAGTTCTGCTATGTCGATTTCGACAAGACCACCGATATCGATCAGCTGTTCGCCGCCTACAAACAGACCATGGCCGATCTCAGCAATGCCTACCCTCGGACGCGGTTTGCTTACGTGACGGCCCCCCTGATGGCACCGGAGCAGGGCGTCAAATCCTTTCTCAATGGTCTGCTGGGCCGTAACGACGCGGCACGCGCCAATCTGAAGCGGCACCAGTTTAACGAGATCCTGCGGCGCGAGTACGCAGCAACGGGGGCGCTCTTCGACCTAGCGAAGGTCGAGGCGACCTACCCGGACGGCGGCGTCTGCACAGTATCTGTGGACAGCCAAAGTGCCGAGTGCCTGGCCCCCACATACACCGATGACGGCGGCCACCTAAACGAACTGGGGGGGGAGTTGGTCGCCCGGCAGTTCCTGGAATTTCTGGCCACATTGAGGTAAGGTTGGCTGAAATAGTGTCTCACAACCTCATTTTAGGCAAGGATCTCTCATGGATAACACGACGAGCGCCTTATATGAAGGGGATGTGAAATCGTATGACGCTGATCGTAGCCGCTTGCAAAGGATAACCGCGTATGGTAGGGATCAGATCTCGCAAGTACATCTGAGGCTTCTCCTGGCCCGTATCGTACTCGCCATCCTGCCGAGGTTTACATTCGGCCAGTTGCGGGCCGCCGTATTTCGTGCCATCGGGTTTAAGATTGGGAAAAAGTCAGGATTCTATGGCACGCCGAGAATCTTCGGTCGAGGTAACCTCTATAAGCTGCTCAAGGTTGGGCGCTCTTGCTGGGTTAATATTGGCTGCCACTTTGATCTGAGCGCACCCATCGTGATCGGTGACGAGGTCGGCATTGGCCCCGAGGTCATAATTATGACAGGCACCCACGAGATGGGGCCGGAGCGCAACCGTACGGGCAAATACATCGCCCTGCCGGTGACGATTGGCGACGGGGTCTGGATCGGTGCCCGCTGCACGATCATGCCCGGCGTAAACATTGGGGATGGTTCACCTATCCTGTGAGAACTTCCCGAGTTATTTGCGGTCGCTCCAGGCCCACAGCGCTGAAGAAGTCACTGGCCCCCAGATCGTGGAGGTTAATCCCGGCACGTTCGATGGCACTCGTGCCCTGATGCA
>CAISPW010000233.1 GCA_903887465.1 uncultured Oscillochloris sp.
CCCTAGCCCGCCCGTTTACGGGCCGGGCGCTCAGCCTGACAGGGCGAGTTCTGCGATAGTGCGCATAGACGTGAGCACGACGAGGCCGTCTGCATCCCCCCGCCAAAGGTGCGTGTTATAATACGCACGCTCTCTTCTCTCGGCTCTCTCCACCATTGCAACATGTGTATTTAGGGTAAGCCGTGATGGATCGCCGCAGGAGCTCGTATGCGCCTCTATAACTCGCTGTCACGCGAGAAGGATACCTTTGTCATCCCACGGGATCGACCGGTCACGCTCTATGTCTGCGGCGTCACCCCCTACGACACCACCCATATCGGCCACGCCCGCACCTTTCTGATTTTTGATGTGCTGGTGCGCTACCTGCGCTGGCAGGGCGCCGAGGTGCGTTACTGCCAGAACGTCACCGATGTGGACGACCCGTTGTTTGCGCGTGCGGCCCGCGACGGCGAGCGCTGGCAGGATCTGGCCGAGCGTCAGACCGCCCAGCTCATGGAAGACTACCGGGGCATGAATATTCTTGCGCCGACCTATTTTCCACGGGCCAGCGCCGAGATCGGCACAATGATCCCGATCATCGCCCGCCTGATCGCGCTTGGCCACGCCTATGTTGTCGCAGGGAATGTCTACTTCAGCATCCGTAGCGACCCAGGGTTTGGCAAGATGGCCCGCATGGGCTACGACGAACTGCTGGTCACTGCCAACCAGCGCGGCAATAACCCCGCCGACCCGCGCAAGCGTGACCCGCTTGACTTTGTGCTCTGGCAGACAGGCAACCCTGGCGATCCGACCTGGGAGAGTCCCTGGGGACTGGGCCGACCCGGCTGGCACATCGAGTGCAGCGCGATGGCCACCAAGTACCTCGGCGACCAGATCGACATCCACGGCGGCGGGGCCGACCTGCTCTTCCCGCACCACCCCTGCGAGATCGCCCAGACCGAGCCGGTGACGGGCAAGCGGCCTTTTGTGCAGATCTGGATGCACGCCGGCCTGGTCTGGCTCGACGGCGAGAAGATGAGCAAGTCGCTTGGGAATCTCGTGTTTGCCCGCGACGCCCTACGCGAGCACGATGCCGACACGCTACGCTGGTATCTGCTCAGCCAACACTACCGCGAAGAGTTCATCTATGATCGCGCCGAGGTGGCCGGCGCGGGCGAGGCGGCCCGGCTTCTGCGCACAGCCCTGAGTGTGACAGGCGGCTCAGGCACGCCGATGCACTATGAGGTGCCGCGCAGCGAGTTTGCCGCCGCCATGGCCGATGACCTGAACACGCCGACGGCCCTGGCGGTGCTGCACATGATGGCCGGCAACGTGGTGAGCGCCGCCGCCGAAGGCCGCGATGTGACCGCATGTCAGCCTATTTTGCGAGATCTGGCCGAGGCGCTCGGGTTTACGCTGGGCGACTAGTACTACCGTTGTAGTTGCCTCGGTCGCCATCATTGGCGGAGGGTTAGGGGCCGCAGGCCCCCGAAGAAACCCTTTTCTTTCGGAGGGGCTTCGTCCCTCCGGGCCTCACCGCCGGGGGGACTACAACGGTCGTACTAGCCGATCACCGATCACAGATTGCACGCAATCTGTGATCGGTGATCGGTGATCTTGTTCTATCGCCGCCGACGGGACACGGATACGAATCAAGAATGCGCAGCCCCAGGCTGCGCATTCGTGATTCAAAACATCTGGTGGCGGAGATTGCCCGCGAAGGGACAACCTCCGCCAGCACATGGTTTTAGCCGACCACCTCGATGTTGTCGAGGCCGCCGTAGAGCGTCCACCAGGGCTTGGCACCCTTGGCGAGAACCTCATTCAAGGCGTTGATGTTGGCGACGCCGCGATCCTCAAGCCACGCCTCAAGGGCGGCCATGCCATCCTTGCCGTAGATCGGAACGCCATCCTGCCAGGTGGCGCGGCCACAGAGTACGCCGGAGAACGGCGTGCCAGCCTCGGCGGCCAGCTCCAGCGTCTCGCGGAAGACATCATCGGTGACGCCGGCGCTCAGGTAGATGAAGGGTTTGGTAGATGCGGCGGCGGCGGCGACGAAGTGCGCCTTGGCCTCCTCGCGGGTGTAGGCCCGCTCGCCGCCAAACACCTTCATACCCTCGACGAACTTCACATTCACCGGTACCTCGACCTTGAGTACGTCCACGCCGTAGCGCGGCTTCGAGAACTCGGCCATGTAGGCGGTGACATACTTGGGCTTGGCCAGAGCGAAGGCGAGGGATTTCTCGTCGCCGATCGCGTCGTCGTAGGCCAGCGGCTCCAGGAAGAAGGGCTTGTCGATGGCGGCGCACTCGGCACCGATGCGCTCGATGAAGGCGTGCTTGACCTCGTTCACCGCCGGGTCGTCGAAGGCATTGTAGTAGAGCAGAATCTTGATCGCATCGGCACCGGCCTCGGCCAGGCGGCGGACGCTCCAGACGCCCAGCAGGTCGGGCAGGCGGCCCTTGACCGTGGCGTCGTAGCCGGTCTTCTCGTAGGCGAGCAGCACGCCCGTGCCCGGCGCGCGATGCGCAAGGGCGGGCAGGCCATACTCCGGGTCCATCAGGATGGCACTGGAGTGCTTGGTGAGTACACGGGTGACGGCCGTTTTGAACTCGGTAAGCGCAGTGTCGTCCACCTCAGCGCCCCGGGCTTTGGCGATCGACTTCTTGAGTGAGCCGCGCTGATCCATCGCGGCGGCGGCGATCACGCCATTTTTACCCGCACATGCCTGGATACCGTCAAACTTGCCTTTGCTGATCCGCACTTTGGCCATGAGCGTTGCTCCTTACTACAACAGGGTCTATCGAAAGCTCCGCTGCCCCCTGTTCTCCTTTCGATTATACACGAATCTCGCCATACGGGCGCAGGGAGGGCAGGGCTGATGCAGGGCGGTTGCAACGTCACTGGGGCTGCGCCCCAGACCGCGCTTTTTGTGGATATTTGGCGGCGAATCCGCCAAATATCCACAAAAAAAAGATCGTTAGCGCGAATAAGTCCTGGGTTAAGTTACGTAGCGCTGGGAGCGCGGGCGTCCCGCCCGCCAGGATCGCGGTGGGCGGGACGC
>CAISPW010000234.1 GCA_903887465.1 uncultured Oscillochloris sp.
GTTCAAATC
Source organism: uncultured Oscillochloris sp. (assembly GCA_903887465.1). GTDB lineage: Bacteria > Chloroflexota > Chloroflexia > Chloroflexales > Chloroflexaceae > Oscillochloris. The sequence continues at coordinate 10 of CAISPW010000234.1, forward strand.
GGCTTGACAGTTTGCGGTGTTCGTAGTGGGCGCTTTAGCGCCTGTGCGGCTGAAGCCGCCACTACGAACTGTCAAGTTGGAATCGCCCGATCTGAACCATGCCTTAGGCCAGGTTCAACCCAGCTTGACCGTTTGCCGTGAACGTAGCACCGCCTTCCAGGTGGTCAGGAGTACCACCGCAGGCTGGAAGCCCGCGCTACGAACTGGCGGGCTGACACCTGACACTCACTCATCGAGCGTAAAACCAAGCTTGATCGTGACCTGCCAGTAGGCCACACAGCCCTCATCAACATACCCACGTGTCTCCGTCACCTGGAACCAGCGGATATTGCGAATAGTCTCTCCGGCCTTGGTCAGCGCGTTCTGGACGGCATCCTCAATCGTCGTGCGTGAGGAGCCGACTAACTCAATGATCTTGTACACATGTTCAGCCATCATAATCTCCATGTCGTTCAGTTCATCAATATGCGCAGCGGACGATGGGCAATCGGCGGACGAGGTTCATTGTAGAGGCCGTCTGTCCACTATGCAAGCGAACATTGCCTCGTGCCAGGGCTGATGCAACGTTGCTGGGGCTGCGCCCCAGACCGCGCTTTTGGTTGGTTTTTGGCGGCTTCGTCGCCAAAAACCAACCAAAAAAGATCGTTCGGGGGTGGCTTTGCCACCCCCAAACCCCCGCCGGAGGCGACGGGGTTGTGCAACCTTTTCGCCCGCCGTGCGTCCTATGGCCAGAGAACCAGACATAGCGTAAAGGGACACACACAATGAACACCCCCCTACGGCTGACCCGCAGCCGAGACGACCGGATGATCGCCGGGGTAGCCGGTGGGATTGGGCGCTACCTGGGCGTAGACCCAGTGATCGTGCGGCTGGCCTTCGCACTACTGGCGTTCAGCGGGGTAAGCCTGCTCTTCTACCCGCTGCTCTGGCTGATTATGCCCGAGGAGCCGGTCGGCGCGCCCCCAGCCACCCCGCCCGGCGGGCAGGTCTTTGTGGCCGAGGGCACGCCCACCCATCGACTGCGCATCGACCCGAGTACCGGCGTGCCCCAGGAACCCGAGCAGGAGATTCCGATCACGAACGCGGCTTCTAGCCAACCCGCATCCGCCGTCCCGGCCGACCGCCAGCGCATGCTGGGCGTGGTGCTGCTGGGCGTCGGCGTCTTCATCGCCATCAAGTTGCTCGTGCCCGGCGTCGGCACGCTGCTCGTGCCGGCTCTGCTGATCGCCGGCGGGGTCTGGCTCCTGCGACGCGGGTAGCCTAAAGAAGAGCGGGCGGGCGGGAGCGTTTCATGCTCCCGCCCGCCCGCTCTTTATTTAGGCGAAGCTATGCGCAGGATTAGCTCTGCGAGAGTTCGCGCAGCCGCGAGGGGTTGAGCAACGTGATCCCCGAGCGGTCCACATCGAGCAGGCGTGCATCGCGGAACTGGTTGATCACCTTCGTCACCGTCTCGCGGTAGGCGTTAATCATCTCGGCGAGTTGCTGGTGGGTGCGCCGGGGCACACGCGGTTGGGGAGGATCTGCGCTCGGCTGCGTCTCCGACATCTCCAGGAGTACCGAGGCCAGGCGGGCCGGTACCGACTTGAAGGCCACCTCATCGATCCGTCGGCTGACGGTGAGGCGATGCTGGCCAAGCTGCTCAATCAGGGCCAGCCCCATGGTCGGCTGGCGCTGGATCAGGTCGAACAGGGCTGCACGCGGCACCGCGATGGCCCGCACCGGGTTCAGCGCCTCGGCGTAGGTATCGTACGCAGCCGCGCCCTCAAGCACGCTGTGGCCAAAGATCTGCCCAGGCTCGACCACCCGCAGTGTCAGCACGCGCCCGCCCACCGAGAGCATCTGCAGGCTGACCTGGCCGGTAACGAGCAGATAGAGGGCGTAGGCCGGCTGGGTGGGCGTGTGGATGTAGCTGTATCGGCGAAAGCCCTGTGCGACCCCAAGCGACTCTAGCGCGGCCCACAGCGCAGCCTGCGTCCCCTCGTCACCCGTCTCAGGTGCCATGTGAAGCCCCTTTCTCACCCTTCTTGCGTGCCACCCAAGATATATTCGCCTATTGTAGCATATGCGCGATTGCTACGGAGGAATGATCGCTGAGCATGCCTGCTGCCCCTCTGGCCGTTGAGATGGGCTATAATGCCCCTATGAGCTTTCTACCACTGCGCACGATCTTCTGGGCGAGCCTCGGCCTTGCCCTGCTGGTGGGTGCTGTGCTGGCCGGATGTAGCCTTGCCTCCAGCCCGTCCGCCGGCGGCGGTGCCTCGCCGAATACGCCCGTGGCCATGGAAGTCCCCAGCCCCACGTCGGCCCCGCCCACCGCCACGCCCCTGCCTCGCGGCGGCACCCTCACCATCGGCCTCGCCGCCGACCTGCCCGACCTGCGGCCCTGGCAGCCCCGCTCGCGTGGCGAGGAGCAGATCACCAGCCTGCTCTACAGCGGCCTGGTGCGCCTCGACAATACGCTGCGCCCCGTGCCCGACCTCGCCGAGCGCTGGGACACCACTCCAGACGGTCGCACGATCACCTTCACGCTGCGTAGCGGCCTCACCTGGCACGATGGTGCGCCTCTCGATTCCAGCGATGTCCTCTTCACCCTGGAGCAACTGCGCACCCTGCCCGTCACCAGCACCGCCCTCCTGGCCGACCTGCGCACGATCGAGGCGGTCACGACGCCCACCAGCGGCACCATCGTGCTCCAACTAAACGGGCGCTACGCCCCGCTGCTCGCCGCGCTGGCTGTGCCTATCCTGCCACGGCACCTGCTTGCGGGCCACGATATCGGCAGCCTCAACTTCTGGGATGTCCCCGTGGGCAGCGGGCCGTTTACGCTCGGTGAGCGCCAGCCCGGCCAGGCGATCATCCTCGTGCGCTTCGACGGCTTCTACCGGGGTGCCCCCTTGCTGGACCGGGTGGCCTTTGTCCTCGCCGCCGACCCTGACGCGGCCCTGAAGGCGCTCGCCGACGGCCAGTTGCTCCTGGCCGAGTTGCCCTGGAGTCTCCAGGCCAGCGCCGCCGCCGCACCCAGCCTCCAACTCGGCGGCTACCCTGAGAACGGCTATTACTTCCTCGGCTTCAACCTGCGCGAGGGCCACCCCTTCGCCGACCTGAGCCTGCGCCAAGCGCTCGCCAAGGCCGTCGATGTGCCACGCCTTGTCGAGGCCGCCACGAAGGGCCAGGGTATCCCCATCGCCTCCAGCGCACTGCCCGGATCCTGGGCCGACCTCACCCCGCCGCCCGTCGCCGCTGCGGACCTCGACGGTGCCCGCGCCATTCTCGACGCCGCCGGCTGGACCCTGCCCGCCGGTGCCACCATCCGCCAGCACGAGGGGGTCACGCTCACCGCCACCCTCTTCGTCCGTGGCGATGATGAGCGCCGTGTGGTGGCCGCCCGCCGCATCGCTGAGGCCGCCGCCAGCGTCGGAATCCAGATCACCGTCGATCCCGCCGACTTCGCCACCGTGCTCCTCGCCAAGTATGCTACGCCCTACAGCTTCGACCTGCTCCTCGGCAGTTGGAGCAACGGTATGGGCGACCCGACCTTCGCCGACTCGGCCTACTACGACCCCGACGACTTTGCGCTCTTCCACTCCAGCCAACTCAACCAGGGCCAAGCCGACAGCCGGGCCACCCGCAACTTTGTTGGCTTCGCCGACTCGGCTTTCGATAACCAAGCCCAGGCCGCACGTCAACTCTACAACCAAGACGAGCGCGTCGCTGCAATCAGTCAGACCCAGGCCCGCGTCGCCGAGATGCGGCCCTACCTCTTTCTCTGGGACGACCGCATGCCGGTGGCACTCAGCGCCGCCGTCACCACCCTCGATGGCCCGGTCGACCTCAGCTCGCCGCGCTACATCTGGAACATCGAGCGCTGGTATCTAGCTCCCTACGCGCCGGGCGCTGGCGTGTGATCGGGAAGCGAGCGCAGTGCGTACGAGGCAAGTTTCAGAAACGACCGCAACATCGCTGGGGCGACGCCCCAGACCGCGCTTCCTGTTAGTTTTTGGCAGCTTTGTTGCCAAAAACTAACAAGAAGCACGGTCTTTTTTTTGCGGTATTTCCAGTATAGTAGTATACTCTTGGCGATGATGTTTGTGGATATCGTGGGATCGGACAAGTTGATAGCACACGCAGCCCTTGTATCTCAGCATCTAACGTAAGGGAAGAAGGCTTATTTTGCTCAATGTACTCACCGTCTTTCTCCAGCAGTCGGATGATGGAAGTGGTGGCGGAGCGAGTGGAATCATCGGATTGATCGTCGGCCTCTTGGTCATTGCAGGGCTTTGGAAGGTCTTCACCAAAGCGGGCAAGCCTGGATGGGCCGCGATTATCCCGATCTATAACGTCGTCGTGTTGTTGCAGATCGCTGGTAAGCCCGTCTGGTGGATCATTCTGTTCCTCATCCCGTTTGTCAACTTCGTGATCATGGTACTCGTGTGGATGGGCGTCGCAAAGGCATTTGGCAAGGGCGTTGGTTATACCATCGGCTTGCTCGTGCTTAGCCCAATTTTCATCCCGATGCTTGGCTTTGGAAGCGCCAAATATTCTGGCGTACCTGCTTAAGTATCCCAAATCGCCTCCTGCCCACAGATCATCATCACAAACACCTCATGCCGGACCCATTTGTGGTCCGGCATTTATATTTGCGGCGCGGGGCAAATGCGCGGATCAGCCCCGCCACGCCGGGATGTAACCCCACCAGGGCAATGCTCCCGCCGCGCACTCCCCGGCCCCTATCTCCTCTCAAGTGTAGGGTTTTTGGGGCAATGGGAGCGACCGCAAATACCTCGGGAAGCTCTCACAGGATAGGTGAACCATCAGGGCTGATGCAACGTTGCTGGGGCTGCGCCCCAGACCGCGCTTTTGGTTGGTTTTTGGCGGCTTCGCCGTCAAAAACCAACCAAAAAAAGATCGTTCGGGGGTGGCGTTGCCACTCCCAAACCCCCGCCGGAGGCGACGTTGCAACCGCCCTGGGTGAACCATCCCGGTATTAGGCATGGTTCAAAATGGGTACATTTCAGCTTGACCGTCCTGCGATGAGGCGACGAGGCGATGCCGCGCTCCTATCGCCGCATCGCCGCATCGTCTCGTCGCTGAACGGTCACGTGGGTTTGAACCCATGCCGTCACCCTATTATTTTCTCGCCAGCTCGTTGGACACCGGCAGCGTGAAGAAGAAGCGACTGCCCTGGCCAAGCTCGCTCTCCACAACGATCTGCCCGCCGTGTAGCTCCACCAGCCCGCGTGTGATGCTCAGGCCCAGACCGGTGCCGCCGATGCGCCGGGTGTTGGTGTTATCCACCCGGTAGAAACGCTCCCAGATTCGCGGCAGATCATCCTTCGCGATGCCGATCCCCTGGTCGCGCACCGACACCAGCACCCAGCGCCCCGCCGGGTGCCCCGGCGGCAACTCGTCTGGCCGCGCCTCGTGGATCGCCAACTGGATCTCGCCGCCGCTCGGGCTGTACTTGATCGCATTCGTCAGCAGGTTGAAGATAATCTGCTTCACCTTATCGCGGTCAGCGTAGATCGGCGGGATCTCACTTGTTATATCAATCAGGAGCCGGTGATTTATCAGCGACGTATTCAGCTGCGTGGTCAGCTCATAGACCACATTCGTCAGCGAGATCACCCAGCGGTTCAGCTTAACCTTGCCAGCCTCGATCCGCGACATCCCCAGCAGATCTTCCACCAAGTGCGCGAGCCGTCCGGCCTCGGTATACACCGTGGTGATGAACTGGTGGCGCTCCTCAGCCGAGAAGTCACGGTTCAGCAGCAGCTCGGTGTAGCCGAGGATCGAGGTGAGCGGCGTGCGCAGTTCGTGCGAAACAATCGCCACAAACTCGCTCTTCATACGATCCGACTCGCGCTCGCGAGTCACATCGCTCACCGCCCAGAGCCGCCCGATGATCCGATCTTTACTGTCGTGGGTCGGCACCGAACGCACCTCAAGGTCTTGGGCCGGGTGGGTTAGGCGCACCGTGGTGATCAGATCTTTGGTCGGCGAGCGCTGCATCGCATCGCAGAACTCGGTCATACTCAGCGGGTCGTGCAGGCGCGGCAGCAAGTGCGCGATCAGGTCAAGCGAGACGTGAAAGCTCTCGCGGTTCTCGCGACCGTGCAGACCCCACAGCGAGTCCCAGGCCGGGTTTGAGCGCAACACCTTGCCGTGAATGTCGATCAGGGCCAGGCCGGTGGGCAGGCTGCTAAATACCTGGCCAAGGTAGAGTGCGCTCTCGATCGCCGCCTGGTAATGCAGGGCGCGGCTGAGTGGTGGTGCCGCCCGCGCGCAGAGCGCCCGCACAAACGCGAGTTCGTCCTCGCCGAAGGCGTTGGAGCGCGGGCTACTGAGGATGATCACCGCAGATGTGCGCCCACCAAGCATAATCGGCGCAGCCAACTCGGCGCGCAGCCCCGCGCTCGCCCCGCGCAGCCCAGGCTCGACGGTGACATCGCGCACGAGCAGCGCCCGCCCGCTCTGGGCGGCTCGGCCCGCCAGCCCCGTCTCCAGGCTCCAGCGCTGACGCGGGCCGCTCTGAAGGTTCGGCCCAGCCTCGTCGCCAAATCCCTCAAACGTATGCAGCACCAGCTCGCCACGCTCGTGATCCACCAGCGCCACCGCGCCCGCTTCGGCACCGCTCACCTCCAGGGCACGGCGCAGCAGCAGGCTGAGCAGGGCGTGCAGATCCATCGCCTCATCAAGGCTATCGTTCAGCGCAACAAGCTGCTGCTTATCCTGGGCCCGCAGGCTCAGTCCTGTCGGCGTATCGCCCGCTCGCTCGCCGACAGGCAGGCTCGCGAGGCGCTCGCCCTCGCGGGCGATCACCGCCGCCAGCTGCGGCAGCAGGCCGCCGATCAGCTCATCCGTCGCCGCCCGCAGGCCATCAGCATGATCGGCCCGCAGCTCAAAGATGCCCCAGAGCCGCCCGCCCCACATGATCGGCGCACCCAGGTAGGCCGCCCGCACGGCCGGGAGTTGGCCGCCGCCCGCGCCGCCGCCGAGGACGATCACGCGCCGTGCGATCACGCCCTCGCGCGCCACGGTGCGGGCGAGGCTGTCATCCCAGCGGTATGGCCAGGCGTCAGCCGAAAAATATTGCTGGCGGGTGCTGCCCGGCCGCGCCGACTGAAGCCAGCAGGTCAGCCGGGCATCGCGATGATGTAGCGCATCGCGGAGCAGATCGAAGAGCCGGTGCAGTCTGATATGCAGCGGATCGTCGCCCTGGAGCAGACGTGCCGCCGCACCGAAGGTGGACAGCGTCTGTGCTGATTGGTCGGGCCGAACTGTCATAAGCTGCCGCATATCTGCTGCTACGACCCTCATTGTAGCGTGTTGCACGGGGCTGTCAAAGGCATGACCTTGCAGGAACGTTACGCGCCGCAGGGCGGGGGCCACAGCGCCTCCGGCGGGGGGGCGGGGATGAATCTCCCACCGTAAAAAATCTTTTTTGTTGCTGTTTTGGCAGCGGAGCCGCTAGAAATCCACAAAAAGCAGGGTCTGGGACGCAGGCCCAGGGACGTTATACCCGCCCTGCGTCGCGACGGCCCCCAATTGTAAGTCGCGGTATAATATGGACATTGTGCAGGTTGTCGCAGGGGAGGAGCCTATGTTCACACTGGTTGATCATATCGGATTTGTCGTCGCTGATGTAGACGCGGCGGTCGCCCACTATCGTGAGGCTTTCGGCATCGAGGAGTGGGAGCGCATCGCCCTGCCCGAGCGCCACGCGGATATCGCCGTCGCACGGCTGGGTGACACGCTGATTGAGCTGATCGCGCCCACCTCAGAAGAGGCCAGCTTCGCGCGCTTCCTCCGCGAGAAGGGTGCCGGGATCCACCACATCGCCTACCGCGTCGATAACATCGTCGCCGCGCTGGCCGAACTGCGCGCCCGTGGCGTGCCCATGATCGACAAAGAGGCCCGGCCCGGCATCCACAACACGCTGGTAGCCTTCGTCCACCCCAAGGCCGGCGCCCAGGGCGTCCTGGTTGAACTCGTCCAGCACCAGCACGGCGGCGAGCCAGGGGGCACCCACACATGATGATCGACCAGGAGGAAAACCGGCGCACGCTCTGCAGCATGAGCTTAGGCTACACCGCCTACCACGTCTGGGCGATCCAGGCCCGCCGCGAGCGCCGCTACAATATTGCCCGCATCTTCGAGGCTTCAAGCTGTGTGAAGCGCGTGCGCGCCGAGCGGGCCTTCCAGGGGCTCGGCGAGGTCGGCTCCACCGGCGAGAACACGAGCCGCGCCCTCGATGGCCTGGAACCGCATACCGTCGCCACCGGCCCCGTCACCGGCACCAGTTCGATCTCCCGCGACCTGCTCAGTCGCGCCACCCGCGCCCTCGCCGAGGGCCGTGACCTGAACGCCGATGAGATCGGCGACCTCTACGTCTGTAGCATCTGCGGCGAGTTGCTGGAGGGTGATCCCCCCGACGTCTGTTTCACCTGCGGCACGGTACGCGAGGGCTTCTTGCCCTTCCGCGCCGCCGAGTCGATGGGCAACCTCGGCCCCTACAGCATCGTCAGAAAGATCGAGCAGACCCCCGCGACCCTGCGCGCGATCGTCGAGGGTCTCAGCGACGAACAGCTCACCCACCGTGTCGACAAACACTCGCTCAAGGAACTGATCGGCCACCTCGCCGACATGGACGTGGTCTTCCGCGAGCGGGCATGGCTCATCCTTGAAACTGACAACCCGCGCCTGCCCAGCGCCCACCCGCCCACCCTGGCCCGCGCCGCCGGCTACAACACCCAGAAGATCGCCGACATCGTCGACGCCTTCCAAACCAGTCGCCAGCAGACTCTCAGCCTGCTGCGCGGGCTGACCCCGGCCGCATGGCATCGCACCGGCTACCACGTGATCTTCGGCAGCATCCCCCTCACCCACCAGGGCAACTGGGTGATCAACCACGAACTCGGCCACCTGATCCAGATGGCGCAGATCCGCCACGACCTGCTGCAGAAACACGAGGGTCTTGGCCAGATGAAGCTGCCGAGCAACCTGATCCCCGAGATTTTTGAGGGTGAGTAAACGCAGGTTGTAGGGAGAGCATTGCTCTCCCTACAACCTGCGTTCGTGTGCGATCACATGTAGCTGCGGCCCAGCATGCGTCGCAGCAGCTTGCGGGCGTCGGTGCGCAGGGCGCGGGTGGCCAGTGCGGCGAAGAAGAGGCCGACCAGGGCGAGCGGCGAACGGCGCGGCGCGACCAGCGCACGCAGGGCCGCCGGGTCATTCAGCGGCAGGGGCGAGCGGTCGCGCACCTCCACCTTCAGATCTTCGCCGTGCCACTCGCGCTCGACCCAGAACATGTCGGGCATGCTGCGCTGAAAGAAGTAGTAGGCCGGGTTATACTCGTAAAGGTAGTCGAAGAGTTCGCCGAAGGGCTCCGCCGACTCCTTGGGATGCAGCACCAGGGTATCGCCCACCAGGTTCACATACCAGCGGTGGAACGACCAATGGAAGAGCCGCTCGGCAATCTCCGAGGGACTCTGGATGTAGCCGGCCGCACAGGTGCGCCGCAACTCGGCGGCGAACTGGGCCGGGTCGTCCATATGCTCAAGGATATGCGAGCAGATCGCGTAGGCGAAGGCAGCGTCCTTAAACGGCAATTGGTGCGCGTCGGCGACGACAAATGGCCGGTCAACTACCAGATCCCCGCCGCGCTCGCGGTTATCCGCGCCGAGGAAGCGGTCGACCAGCACGTTCGAGCGCGGGTTCGGGTTATCGCCGCTGCCGATCTCCAGGACGAGGCCGGCGACCGGCGGGTTGAGTTTTTGTTTCATATGGATGTGTCCGCCGCAGGGGCGCAGCAGCGCGAGCGAGCCGGGCACCTCAGCGCCCGGCTCGCTCGCGCTGCTGCGCCCTGTACAATACAAGACGTATCAGTTCAGGTCATCCCCGCTGAGGCTATCGCGCAGGATGTCGATATTCTCCAGGGCCAGGCCCGTGCCAATCGCCACACAGGATGCCGGCTGGTCGGCCACATAGCAGGGCACCGCCGTCACCTCGGTGAGCAGTTCGTTGATCCGGCGCAGCATCGAGCCGCCGCCGGTCATGACCATACCCTTATCGATGATATCGGACGACAGCTCGGGCGGCGTCTCCACCAGCACAGCGCGCACGGCATTCACAATCGCCTCCAGGGGTTCCTGGATCGCCTCCGTGATCTCGTTGCTATCCACCACAATCGTGCGCGGCAGTCCGGCGACCTGATCGCGCCCGCGCACCTGGGCGGTCAGCGGGCGCTCCAGAGGCAGGGCCGAGCCGATCTCGATCTTGATGCTCTCAGCGGTGCGCTCGCCAATCAGCACGTTATACTTGCGCTTGATATAGGCAGCGATTGCCTCATCAAATTTATTGCCGCCCACGCGCACCGAGGTGCTGACCACGATATCGTTGAGCGAGATCACCGCCACCTCGGTGGTACCCCCGCCGATATCGATGATCAGATTGCCGGATGGCTGGGCCACCGGGATATTCGCGCCGATGGCGGCGGCCAGCGGCTCGCGGATGAGCCATGCCCGCGACGCGCCCGCCTCCAGGGCGGCATCGCGCACCGCGCGCATCTCCACGCTGGTGACGCCAGCGGGGATGCAGATCATCACCTCGGGCTTGGAGAGGCGAAAGCGCCCCATCGCCCGCGAGATGAAGTACTTCAGCATCGCCTCCGTCACCTCGTAATCGGCGATCACGCCGTTGCGCATCGGCCGCACCACCTCGATACTCTCCGGCTCGCGCCCGAGCATAGCCAGAGCCTCGGCACCCACCGCCTTCACCCGGCTATCGCGCTTCGAGAGCGCCACCACTGAAGGTTCGGAGAGCACGATGCCCTTGCCTTTCACATAGACGAGTACATTTGCCGTGCCTAGGTCGATGCCGATCTTGCGAGCCATAATCCCTCATATATCCAGGCGCGCCACGCCCGCTGTACGCGATCATGCCTGCCGCAGAGCGGCATAGCCGGTGGCATTATAGCCGATTTTTGGCTCTGTGCCGTGTATACGCCGAACATCACGGGCGCGAGGTTGCCCTCGCGCCCGTGATGTTCGGCGTGTCCTTGGGGTTGCGCCCCAGA
>CAISPW010000235.1 GCA_903887465.1 uncultured Oscillochloris sp.
CCTGGGGCGACTACTCGACTCTCGCCCGATAGTCGGCCGCGATCTCCTCAAGCAGCGCGTCGCGCCGGTCGTAGAGCCGCTTGAGCGGGCGGGGCGTCGCCGTCGCCAGGACGTAGCTGGTCAGGATCGGCAGGGCCACCGTGCTATCCAGGTAGCAGACCACCGTGCCGGGGAGCTGATCCGGGTCGATCTTGCCCCAGGTCATGGCCTCGGAGGGCGTGGCCCCGGAGAGGCCGCCGGTGTCGGGGCGAGCGTCGGTGAACTGGATGAAGTAATCGTGGCCCGCCTCGTCAAGGCCGAGGATCTCCTGGATCTGCGGCTCAGTCTGGAGGATAAAGTTCTTGGGCGAGCCGCCGCCGACGATCACCACCGCGCTCTGGCCGCCGCTCTTTTTAGCGTTGTAGACAATCGCCGTGGACTCATTCACATCGCGCTCGACATCGAAGCGGCAGCGGTTGCCCTTCAGGGCCAGGGCGGCCACATTCATGCCCAAGGTGCTGTCGCCGGGGCTAGAGGTGTAGAGCGGCACACCGCACTCGTGGGCCGCCGTGAGGATGCTCACATAGCCGTCGCTACCCAGGGCTTCCTCACGCGCCTTGGTGTACTTGCCAAGCTTGTAGTGCAGCTCCGCGCTGCCCATGGTCATCTGGAACTCCGCGCCGCGCAGGCACTGGCGCACAAACTCGTCGCTCTTCAGCAGCACATCCTGATGGAAAAGGATATCGTAGATGCGGATGATCTTATTCTCGCGCAGCTCGATATCGTTCGTGAAGGGCGTGCTGCCAAACAGCTCAAAGCCCAGCGAGCGGTGCAGATCGTGGTAGAGGTTGGCCCCCGTGCTGACCACCCAATCGATCATGCCGGCGCGGATCAGCGGCACAATCGTGGCTGTGCCCAGGCCGGTGGGCGTCAGGGCACCGCTCAAGGTTACGCCAATCGTCACATCAGGCTGGGCGATCTTGCGGGCGAAGAGCTGGCACGCCTCGCGCAGGCGGGCCGCGTTATAGGCGAACAAGTAATTATCGACCAGCTCGCGCACCCCGATCTCGCCGGTTAGCGGGCGCGGGTCGAGCTTCACTCCATAGGTCATGGGAACTCCTTCTATTCGATCCAACAGGGATGCCACGCTAAGGTATGTTTCAAAATCGGCCATTCCAGCTTGACCGTTGTAGCGCGGGCTTCCAGCCTGCAATGGTACTCCTGACCGCCTGGAAGGCGATGCTACGTTCACTGCAAACGGTCAAGCCGGATTGAACCATGCCTAAAGGCGTATATCACATACGTACGCTACCACCACTTGCGGCTCTTGAAGAACAGGCTCAGCCCGATGCCGATGCTGAGCATGATGCCGAGCGCGAAGGGGTAGCCCAGGGGCCAGGCCAATTCTGGCATGTGTACGAAATTCATGCCATAGATGCCAGAGACCAGCGCGCAGGACATGAGGATGATCGAGGCCAGGGTCAGCGCCTTCACCAACTGGTTGAGCTGGTTCGACTGGAGCGAGAGGTAGCTATCCAGGGCGCTGGAGAGCAGGTCGCGGTAGGTGTCGATACTGTCGGTCACCCGCACCAGATGGTCGTAAACATCCTGGATGTAGGCGATCTCCGGGCCTTGGAAGGTCGCCATCTCCTGGCGCAGCAGCACATTAAGCACATCGCGCTCGGGGGCCACCGCCCGGCGCAGCAGCAGCAGATCCTTCTTCAGCCGGAAGATATCCCGGATCGAGTCCTCGCGGAAGCGGCTGAAGATTGTATCCTCCAGCTCCTCAACCCGGTCGACAACCCGGTCCATCAGCGTGAAGTAGTTATCCACAATCGTATCGAGCAGCGCGTGCAGCAGGCGTGTGGTGTTCCGGCCAATCGGCGCGTTTGGCGCGTGCCAGCGGGCCATCGTCTGATCAACCTCGATGATCGGGCCGCGCCGGATGCTCACCAGATAGTTGTTGCCCACAAAGAGATTTACGCTCTGGAGCACAATCTGGTCACGCTCGTCATAGCGCGCGGCGTAGAAGATCAGCAGGTAGTAGCCGTCGTAGGCGTCCACCTTTGGCCGCTCGTGGTCGCGCACCGCGTCCTCAATCGCCAGGGGGTGAAAGCCAAACTCGTCGCGCAGCAGGCCAACCTCAGCCTCATCGGGCGACTCCAGATCGAGCCAGACCAGCGCCTGCGGGTCGGCCAGGTAGTCGCTGATCGTGCTCAGGTCGCCGACATCGTGGAAAGAGCCGGTGTGGCAGATGTGGAGGGTGTGCATACAAACCTTGAATGCTGAATGCTGCGGCATTCAGCATTCAGCATAGCCTCCGTCCTTATAGGCTAGCGGCCACCAGCGCCTCAAGCTCACGGCGATCCTCATCCTCGTAGGGGCCGATCACGGCAAGGTGCATGGCCTCGGGGCGCAGCAGGCGACGGGCCACCCCCAGCACCTGGGCCGCCGTCACCGCTTCAACCTCCGCCACCACCCGCTCGACCGGAACCACGTGGCCGTAGCGCAGCAGGTGTGAGCCATTGCGCGAGGCCACCGACCAGGTATCCTCCAGCGAGAGCAGGATGCCGCCCTTCACCTGCTCCTTGATCATAGCCAGTTCATTGGGCGTCACCCCGTGGCGCAGCAGGTCGCCCAGCATATCGCGGCAGATCGCCAGGGCGTCGCGCAGCGTCTCCGGCTCAACGCTGCCGTAGATCACCCACATCCCAGCGTCGGAGAGTTCAGAGTGGTAGGAGCCGACGCTGTAGGCCAGGCCGTTCTCCTCGCGCAGCACCTGAAACAGGCGCGACGACATCCCGCCGCCGAGGATCGAGTCGAGTACCTGGAGTGCGCGCCGGTCGGGGTCGCGGTAGGAGAGGCCGGGCACGCCGAGGCAGAAGTTGCCCTGCTCGGTGTCGCGGGACATCAGGCTGACCTGTGGGCCACGGCGGGGCACCGGCAGGTGCGGCGGGATCGCCATGTGGCCAGGGCGCAGGCCAGCGAAGGCCCGGCCCACGCTCTCGACCACCTGCGCAACGGTGATCTTGCCGGCCACCGAGATCACCGTCGTGCTCAGGTTGTAGTGGCGCTGGAAGAAGCCGGTCAGGTCTGATCGGCTGATCGCGGTCACCGTCTCCACGCTCCCGGCGATATCGCGGCCAAGGGGCTGCGCGCCCCACATCGCCTGCTGGAGCAGTTCGTGAACCCAGTCGCTCGGCGAGTCCTGCAGGCCACGGATCTCCTCGATGATCACCCGGCGCTCCTTCTCCAGCTCGCGCAGGTCGAAGGTCGGGCAGGTCAGCATCTCGGCGAGTACCTCTACCGCGCGGTCGAAGTGGATGGTGGCGACCTTCGCCCAGTAGACGGTGGACTCATACGAGGTGGATGCGTTGAGGATGCCGCCGACGCCCTCGATTGCCTCAGAGATCTGGCGGGCCGTCGGGAAGCGGCGGGTGCCCTTAAAGCACATATGCTCAATGAAGTGGGCCGCCCCGCCGTGGGCGTCAGGCTCGTGACGCGCCCCGGTACTGACGAAGCAGCCGATCGACACCGAGTAGGTGTGCGGCAGTTCATCGACAAGAATGCGCAGTCCGGCGGAGGTGGTGATCAGCTCTGGCATAGGCCATAAGCATAACATCTTTTCTTTTTTGGTGACGGCTGGCGGCGAAGCCACCCGCAGCTCCGCCGGGAGGTGTCATCGACAAAAGACGTTCATGCGCGGGGCGCACACCGCCGCGATGAACATGGCCGCTGATGCCCGGCTATCGGCTATTCCTACCGTTGTCGTCTTCCCGGCGGGGAGGCTCGGAGGGGCTTCGCCCCTCCGAAAGAAAAGAAAAGGATTTTTTCGGGGGCCTGCGGCCCCCAAACCCC
>CAISPW010000236.1 GCA_903887465.1 uncultured Oscillochloris sp.
ACCTCGCTTTTGGTTGGTTTTTGGCGGCTTCGCCGCCAAAAACCAACCAAATAAAGACCTTTCGGGGGTGGCGTTGCCACCCCCAAACCCCCGCCCGAGACGACGTTGCAACCGCCCTGCCATGATAGGGCGGCGCACGCTTGCCGCCCCGCCACCCATATGCTATAATCCGCGCCTAGCGATGGGCCGTACTGGCAGGTAGCATTGCGCTATCTGCCATCTTCTATGTCAGATATGTCAGATCGTAGCGGGCGACACCCGTTGTGTCTACGGCTCCCAGGCGAGCGTAGCGTACAGTTGCAGAGCGAAAGGAGCGACGGGCAATGTCGCAGCAGATTATGACCGAGCTGGCCCAGCGCCAGTATAAGCAGGATGTACCCGAGTTTCGGGTCGGCGACACCGTCCGCGTTGGCGTGAGAGTGGTTGAGGGTGTTCGCGAGCGCGTCCAGGAGTTCGAGGGCGTGGTGATCCGCCGCCGTAGCGGCGGGATCAACGAGAACTTCACCGTGCGCCGGATCGCCTCCCACGGCATTGGCGTCGAGCGTACCTTCCTGCTCCACGCGCCCCGCCTCGACAGCATCAAGGTCATGCGCCGTGGCAAGGTGCGGCGGGCCAGGCTCTACTACCTGCGTGGCCTCACGGGCAAGGCCGCCCGCATCAAGGAGCGCCGGGTCTAGTGCAGAGCCACGGGGATGTAAGGGCGCGGCAGTCGCTACACGACTGCTGCGCCCTTACGTATCTCGTCCGCTGGGGCTTCGAGCGGCTCTACCGCGAGTTCGCTTGGGCGTATGACTCGGTCGCCGCAGCGGTGTCGGGCGGGCTCTGGCAGCGCTGGGCGCTCGCGACGCAACCCTTCCTGAGCGGGCGCGTGCTGGAACTCGGGTTTGGCCCCGGCCACGTCCAGCTGGCCCTTGCCGCTGCGGTCGAGCATCAGCCCTTCGGCATCGATGTCTCGCCTCAGATGCGCGTGATCGCCCGCCGCCGCCTTCGCCGCGCCGGATACCCCGCCCGCTTGGCTCAGGGCCGCGCCCAGCAGATCCCCTTCGCCCCGGCGGTATTCGACACCGTCCTCGCCACATTCCCCGCCGAGTATATCGCCGACCCGCGCACCCACGCCGAGATCCGCCGCGTGCTCGCGCCGGGGGGCCGGGTGGTGATCCTACCGCTGGCGCAACTCGACCGCAGCTTCTACGCCCAGCTGGTTGATCTGGCCTACTGGCTCACCTTCCGGGTGCCAGTACTCCACGCAGACCCACAGGCCATGCAGCTGAAAGCGTTACTGATCGGTGAGACCTCGCTCGTCGCCCACTGGGTGCGGGTTGGCCCAAGCCAGGCGCTGGTGCTCGTGGGCGATCTGGGCCACGAATAACAACGAGTGGGCGCATGTGGGCAGATGTGCATTTTGCCTTGAACTATGGCACCAACGACAGAACACGAGCAGATCTTGCACCAACGCGGCTTCGCCCGTCTGGCGGGGATTGATGAGGCCGGACGCGGCTGCTGGGCTGGCCCGGTGGTGGCGGCCGCCGTGGTACTCGCCCCCGCCGCACTGGACAGCCCCGCCATCCTCGCTGGCGTGAACGACTCGAAGCAGATGAGCGCGGCGGCGCGTGATCGCAGCGCCGACCGCATCCGCGCCCACGCCCTGGGGATTGGCGTGGGCGTCGTGCCGGCCTTCATGATCGACGCCTACGGGATCGTCCCGGCCACCCGTCTGGCCATGACGATGGCCCTCCTCGCCCTGCCCTACCCGGCGGACGCGCTGCTGATCGACGCGCTGCCCCTGCCGGATCTGGCGCTGCCACAGGAGGTACTGATCAAAGGTGATGCGCGCTGCCTCTCAATCGCGGCGGCCTCGGTCGTGGCCAAGGTGGCCCGCGACCGCCTGATGCAAACGGCGCATCTCGCCTTTCCGGCCTACGGCTTCGCCGCCCATAAGGGCTATGGCACAGCAGAACATCAGCGGGCGCTGATTCGCCACGGGATGTGCGCGCTGCACCGGCGCACGTTTAAGCCGATGCTTGAGCTCGATTAGGGCCGCAGCCCAGGGCTAACCCAATCGCCCTGGGAGTTCGGCCCCACACCCCACCGGGACGCTATGCGCTTTCGTACCCACGCCATCACTTCTGCGCTGATCGGGATCGCGTTCTACCCACGTTCCCCGCTGCGGGCAGCGGCGGTACTCCTGAGCGGCACGCTGATCGACGTAGACCATTATGTCCTCTACGCATTCCGAACCGGCGATTGGAGCGTGACGGGTGCCCTGGCCTATGACCGCTACCGCCATCGTATCCGCATTGTCGGCGACACGCGCCCCCGCTATGGCCCCCTACGCTCGTGGCTACACAACCCGCTGCTGCTGCTGCCGCCGCTCTGGGATGTCACTGCCCGCCACCCATCCCTGCGACCGGTGATGATCGGCATGACGCTGCACATGCTGCTCGACTATATCTGGTGGCCACGCTACACGCTGGCATTCTGGCGGGCCGGGAGTCGCTGCGAATGCTGCGGGCGATCCGACCGCCGACTGACGCTCCACCGGAGTCGTCATGGGGATAGCGTGAGATGCGTGGAGTGTACCGGCCTCTGAGATCAGCGCACGAGACAGGGCTGATGCAACGTCCTTGGGACTGCGCCTCAGATCCGCCCTGCGCGTACTGAGCAGGGCGGGTGCAACGTCGTCTCTGGCGGGGGTTTGGGAGTGGCTTCGCCACCCCCGAAAGATCTTTTTTTGCAGATTTTGGGTGGCTTCGCCGCAAAAAATCTGAAAAAAGCACGGTCTGGGGCGCAGCCCCAGCGACCCTGCATCAGCCCTGCGCGTACTGAGATTGCGAGCGAGTCGCACAGGCGGGCTGTGGTACACTGATAGTACTCGTGTCATCCCACGGAAGAAAGACAGGTGAGATGATGGAAGGCGATGATGCCCCAGTTCCGGAGCGCGAGGACGCGAGCGAGGAACTCGCCCGCATGGCCCGCGAGGCGATAGAGGCGCAGGCCGGATCGATTGATATGACCGGAGCGCGGCGGCGTTGCCAGCGGGTGATCGCTATGTACAGCGCGGGGATCATCCGCGATGGTCGTGACCACTTCCACGCGGCGTGGGTGATGCTCTGCGGTGAGTCACAAGGCCACTACCGCATGGCCCGCGTGCTTGCGCGGCGGGCGACCGATCTGGGCGAAGAGCGCGCCTGGACGCTGCGGGCGATGTCGTGGGATCGCTGGCTGGTCGCGAGCGGCCAGCCACAGCGCTTTGGCACCCAGATCATTAAGCAGGGGGGGCGCTGGTCGCTTGGCGCTGTTGATCCGAAGGTGACGGATCTTGACCGGGCGCTCTACGCAGTGCCGCCGCTCTATGTGCAGCGCCAGAGCGCGGAGTTGCTCCAGCGGCGTGAGGAGAGCTAACAGAGGCACACGCTTATGATGACGTCATCGCCGATCCCGCGCTATGATCGGATCGTCTCGCTCGTCTTTGTGATCCTGATCGGGCTGGCGGTGATCTTCCTCGTGGATGGCAACCCGAACACGTTGCGGATCGTCCTTGGCGGCGACCTGCCGACGATCTCGCTGTCGTGGCTTCTGATCGCCTCGCTGGTGATGATCACCTGCGCGGGGGCCGATCTGCTGGCCCGGTCACACCCACAGATCCAAGCCCGCACGCTGCCGACGATCAACCTGGGGCTCGCCCGCTTTGAGATGGCACCGGCCTTCTGGATCCTGCCCTCGTTCAGCGTCATTGGCTCGTTCGCCTTCTTCCGCCTCTTTAGCGGGGCGCTCCAGGGGACGGCCTTCGTCCTGGCCCTGATCGCAGCGGGCGGATCGCTGCTGACGGTGCTGCTCGGCCAGCACTTCGCCCTGGATCGTCGGCCACAGGTGAGTCATACGGCGCAGATCATCCTCCAGGTGATCACTTACCTGCTCGCCTTCGGCTGCTTCAGCGCCATTTATTACACCCGCTTTCGCACGCTCTACTCGGCAACCCTGATCGGGATCACCGCGACGCTGCTGGCCTACGCGCTGCTAGACTGGCTGCCGCAGCATGGCGGCATTCTGATCTCCACGCTGGTAGGCATGACGCTGGCTGAGGCGACGTGGCCGCTGAACTACTGGGCGACTACATTTCTGATCGCGGGGACACTGCTGCTGGTGATCTTCTATATGGCGGTGAGCCTACTCCAGCACTACGCACTGGGACGGCTGCAGCGCCGTATGGTTGTAGAGTACGCGGCACTTGGCGGAGGGCTCTTTCTCGCGATCCTCTACGCGACCCTCGTGCGGTGAAGAGGGTTGC
The DNA here is from genome assembly GCA_903887465.1 of uncultured Oscillochloris sp. GTDB lineage: Bacteria > Chloroflexota > Chloroflexia > Chloroflexales > Chloroflexaceae > Oscillochloris. The sequence continues at coordinate 4,289 of CAISPW010000236.1, forward strand.
CGTCGCCCCCCCTTTCTGCTACACTGTGGCCATTCCCCAGCGTGGCCTAGCCTATTTTGTTACCCCCCCAGATCATTGGCTCTTTGGCCGTGAAAGGGCGCTTCGTGAAGCTATCGGCAGACAAATGGCGCGCCCGATGGAGGAGCGAGACGGCGTTCTACGGCTACCGCTGGTTGGCGTGGGCGCTGGCTGGTATCTCGCTGACGCTGCCCGGTCGCCCGCTGGGCAGCCTGCCCCGCGACGCGGGGATGCTGCTGCTGCTGGGGGTACTTAATGTGGCGCTTACGGCGATGGCCCAGGGTTATGTGCGCTTGGCCCGCCGCCAGCCTCCCCTCATGCTGCTCGATTTGCTCGCCGGGCTGGTTGTGGTCTGGATCAGCGGGGGCGATCTGCTGCCGTTTTTGCCCTACGCCATGGGATCCCTGGTGCTGCCGGCACTGCTGGGCGGGTGGGGCGGCGCGCTGATCGCCAGCATCGGGTTCGTCGGGTTCGATCTGCTCGGCATGATGCTCCGCACGTCAGGTGGGGTGACGAGCCTACCGCTGCTCGCGGCGCGGATCGCGCTGCCCCTGGCCTTCGCGAGCTGTTGGGCGGTTGTGGGGCGTGTGCTGATCAGCGATGACCAGATCGACAACCCCGCCGATCTGCAGCCAGACCAGGCGAGCGGTCGCCCAGTGCCGGGGGGCGCGGTGAGCAGTCCCACGCTGCGGCTGAGTACCTTCACCGATCTGGATCGTGGCGGCAACGTACGGGCGCAGCATCAGACCGCAGCCCGGCTGGAGCCTGCCCCGCGCGCCGACGCGGCACGTCACGCGATCTTTGACCCGACACCAGCCGAGAGCCTGACCTTCTCTGCCGCAGTCGACCAACTGGCCGTAGGCTTTGGACGCCAGGGCGGCGCGGATGTCCACGTCGCCACCGTTGGTGTGGTGCGACCGCTTCCCAATGTCGCGCACGGCATGTTGCTGCGCGTGGTTCAGGAGTCCCTCCTGAATGTCTCGCAGCACGCCCACGCGCACACGGTGCGGATCACGATCACGTTTGAGTCTAAGGCGATCACGCTCGCGATTCAGGATGATGGCGTCGGGCTACTCGATGGCACCTACGAGCGCCCAGGCATGCACGCCCTGCGCGCGATGCGCTATCGACTGTCTGAGCTTGACGGGCAACTGGCCGTGTTTGAGCGTGAGAGCGGCGGCGTGACGGTGCGGGCCACCCTGCCGATTGCGGAACCGTAGGGCCGTCGCCCTAAAAATCCGTACGAGCGAGTCGGCGACGCTTGCCAGCGAGGCTGGTAAGCGTCGCCGACTCGCTCGTATGTCGGGGGATGGCGGCAGCCAAACATACCCAGCGCGGTTGCCCCACCCCTCACGAGGACGTAGAACGCTTGCGGGGGGGTGTTCATTTTGCAGAGAAACATACAATTGCTGCGCGGCGGCCTCGTGTTCGCGACCGTGCTGCTGCTGGGCTACGGCATCTTCCAGCCAGTCGAAGCCGATGTGCGCTGGCTGATCTGTCTATGGGTATCCGCGCCGCTGATCGGCCTCGCCGTGTGGGTCAGCCAGCCGCCGCTGCCGCGCAGCATCACCCGCAGCGTCTACAATCTGGGCCTGGTCGTGCTGGTCGGCTTCGGGCTGCTGAGCCTCCAGTTGCTGCGCCAGCAATTCGTCCAGGCCGACGCGATCTACCAGTACGTGGCCGTGGGTGCCGACGGCAGCACCACCAGCAACGTACGCCCCGTACTCGACTCACAGCGCGTGCTGCGCGGCCGGATCATCGACCGGCGTGACACAATACTCGCCGACAGCGAGCCAGTGGGCAGCTTCGCCCGCCGTACCTACCCCCTGGCAAACCGCTACGACCCGGCGGCGTTCAGCAATATCCTCGGCTTCTTCAGCACGCGCTACGGCCAGAGCGGCCTGGAGGCCACCTACGCGCCCTATCTCACCGGCGAGCGCGGCAACGAGATCCAGCGCCTCCAGGAACAGTTCGTCGGCGGCGAGCAACGCGGCAACAATCTGGTGCTGACGCTCAACGCCGACCTTCAGGCCCAGGCGGCCCAGGCGCTGGCCGGTCGCACCGGCTCGGTGGTCGTACTCGACCCGCGCACCGGCGCGGTGCTGGCGATGGTCTCGCAGCCAGGGTTTGACCCGCGTGGCCTGAGCTTCGACCCGAGCGTGACGGACTGGGACGCCGAGAACGCCCGCATCGAGCGCTACTGGGCGCAGATCAACGCCGACAGCGCCGGGCAGCCCCTGCTGAACCGGCCCGCCCAGGGACTCTACCCGCCCGGCTCGACCTTTAAGACGCTGACGGCGATCTCGGCCCTGGAACATCAGGGTGCCGCCCAGCCCAACACAATCACCTGCCCGCAGGAGTATCAGCCCGACCCGAGCGCGCCGCCGGTGGTGAATGCGGTGGACGGTCTTTCGTCGCTTACCGGCGACCCGGCGAGCCTGGAGAAGGTCTACGCCTACTCGTGCAACACAGCCTTCGCACAGTACGCGGTGCGCCTCGGCCCGGAACTGTTCGGCGACACAGCCCGCCAGTTCGACATCTACCCGCCGCAGAAGGCACCGTCCACCTATGGCGAGTTCAGCGACCTGCCGACGGCGTCGAGCCTGCTCTATGTAGATCCGGGCTTCCTCAACCAGCCGCGCGGCATGGCCGACACGGGCTACGGCCAGGGGCAACTGCTGATCACCCCGCTCGAAATGGCGCTGATCACGGCGGCGATTGCCGATGACGGCGTGATGATGCGGCCCTACCTGGTGCAGAAGATCACGAGGCCCGACGGCAGCATGATCGTTGAGCAGTCGGCGCGACCGATCCGCCGGACGATGTCGGCCGACATCGCCAAGACGATGCGCGCGAACATGGCGGCGGTGGCGCGCTACGGCTTCGGCAAGGTGGTGAGCGACTATGTGCCAGGGATCGCCGTGGGCGGGAAATCGGGCACGGCCGAACATGTGCCGGGCGCGCCGCCGCACGCCTGGTTTATCGCCCTGGCCCCGATCGACAACCCGCGCTTCGCGGTGGCCGTGATGATCGAGAGCGGCGGCGAGGGCAGCGGTGCCGGCGCACGGCTGGCTGGCGAGGTGCTGGCCGCCGCCTTTGCGACGGAGTGAGGCGGGGATGCGGGGAAGCGGGGAGGCGGTGACGCGGGGGTTTGCGGGCTACGCCCCAGCGCTGTTGCAACCGCCCTGACCCCGTCACCAGGGCTGGTGCAACGTCGCTGGGGCGTAGCCCCAGACCTCGCTTTTTGTGGGTTTTTGGCGGCTTCGCC
>CAISPW010000237.1 GCA_903887465.1 uncultured Oscillochloris sp.
GCCAAAAGTGTAAAGTAAACTCGGCCTCTCTGAAACCATGTCTAGTGCTAACAAAGGTTTTTAAGCAAGCCCTGAGAAGAAGTCGGTTCTGATTTGGGATCCGCGCACATGCAGTTCGCGTAGCGTCTCCTTGAACGAGTCTACCATACCGGGGGGGCCGGAGAGGTAGAAGACACAGCGCTGATAGTCGGGCACCTCGGCCTGGATGAGTTGCGGGGTGATCCGACCAACCTGGCCCTTCCAGTCCGCCGGAACTTTGCTCGTATCGGTCACCGCGTAGACGGTCTTGATGCCCAGTTCCTCGTGGGCGCGGTCGAACACATCCTGGTAGACGATGTCGCGCACGGTGCGGTTGCTGTAGAGCAAGGTGATCGGTCGCCGCTCGCCGGTGTCGAGCAGGTGCTTGACCATGCTGCGGAAGGGGGTGATGCCGACGCCGCCTGCAATCAGGACGCACTTCTGCTCTAGGTTGTTGGGCAGCGTAAAGTCGCCGGCGAGTTGGCCCGCCAGGATCGGGCTGCCTTTCTTCATGGTCAGCATCGCCCGCTTGAAGCTGCTCGACTGCTGGTAGAACTTTATCCCGATGCGGATCTCGTCCTCGGTGGGCGCCGAGGCCAGGGTGAAGTAGCGCCGGTTGCCGCGATTGTCCGGCTCGCGATGGCCGAGCGTCCACTCCATATACTGGCCGGGGACGAAGGCCAGCCGTCCCGCTGGCTGAAAGACGAAGTCGTAGATGTCGGGCGAGAGCTTGATCTTCTCCTTGAGTTGCAGCACTAGCCGGGCCTTCGGGCTCACCAGATAGGCCAGCAGGTTCCCGACCAGCATCGCCAACTCCGGGGTGACGTAGAAGCTACCGATGTGTACCTGCGGAGCTGAGAGCAGCCCCACCAACCCGGCGGAGATCAGTTGCCAGCGGCGCGTCGGCGGCGAGGTGAGCGGCTCGGTGATGAAGACGCAGGCGAAGAAGAAGATCGGCGCGTAGATCAGTGACTTCCACAGAGTCGTGACCGGATTCTCGCCGCCGACGAGGCTGAGCAGCAGCGTGGTTGCCACTGCCGCCGCCAGGAAGGTGGACACCATCGCCCCACGGTGGATCTTGCGCACGATCAGCAGGCCACCGATGATCACGAAGGGCAGCAGCACCGGGTTGCCCACCCACCAACTCGCCGACTGCTTCACCGTCAGGTAGGTAATCGCCACCGCCACCGCCGCCGGGTTGAACAGGTGTTTGCGGTTGATCGCCAGCAGATATTTCGAGGCCATGGCTATAGCCCCGGCCCATCCCAGGAACCACAGATCGCCGTAGCCCTCAATCGGCGTGATGATCAGCGCCAGGATCAGCGCAGTGATATAGGTCGAGTCGCTGGCAGATGCCACCCCGAAGGCCCATGCGAGCAGTTGGTTGCTCACCCAGCACACGGCGATCAGGAATCCGACGCTGAACAGGATGGCGTAGGGGTCATAGCTCAATACGCCGCCGAAGGAGAGGATGGTGGCCACGCCAATCAGGAACATGAGGTAGTAGGCCACCAGCCGATACATGGTAACTCGATTGAGCATCCGGTCGATGAGCGCGATCATGAGATGACATACCTCCCGAAGCCGCTGCTGGGGGTGGCCTGGCCGTTCGCGTCGATCATGTAGCCCTCAAGGTCGGCGCGCCGCTCGATGAACATAATCCCGTGGCGTCCCATGGCGAAGGCGGCGGTGGCGAAGCGATCCGCCTCATAGACGTTCGGCCCGATCACGGTCAGGCTAACGATGTCATTGATCGTTTGCCCCGGCGCGTGCGGGTCGTAGATGTGCTGACCACGGATGTAGGTGCCCGAGGTGGCCACGCCGCAGCCGCTGATGGCGAGCACCTTGACGATCTGGCGGATGTTGAAGGGGTTGCGGATGCCGACGCGCCAGGGTTGGCCCTCGGCGTTGTGCCCGACCGCCTCAATGTCGCCGCCGGCGTCCACGTAAAAGTTGGCGCAGCCAGCGCAGCGCAGAATATCAGCCGCATTGGCAATCGCGAGACCCTTGACGATCCCCGCCGGGTCGTAGCGGTCGCCGCGCCAGATATTGAAGTAGCCGTCGGTATCCTGGCGGGTCTGCTCGGCCAGCGCGAAGACCGCGCGCACCTCGGCGCTGGCCGCGTCCAGGCTGATCCGCCCGGTGTTGATCGCGCTGATCGCGCTGGTCTCCTTGAAGGTGCTAAACGTCTCGTCAACGTGGGTGAAGTAGGCGAACACCGACTCCATTAGATCTTCGTCGTCTGAGTCGCGCACCTCGACGGTGATCGGCATGCCCATGAGAATGCGGGTAGATTTCATTGTGGGAAGGTCTGGATGGGCCTGCGGCCCCTCCGAGAAAGCCTTTTTATGCAGTAGACAAGGTTCGCGGATACTTTACAGTTCTCCCCCCCTAGCCCCCCCGCAAGCGGGGGGGAACAACGCATTGATTCCCCCCCGCTTGCGGGGTTCAAAGGGGGGGGTAAATATGCCAAGAGTGTAAAGTAAACTCGGCCCCTCTGAAACCATGTCGTAGCGCATAAGTCACCCTGTCACGCTGAGCGCCCGACCCGTTTACGGGCCGGGCGCTTGGGCTGGCAGGGTAACTTTTGCGCTACCGTCTTTTTTTATGGAGCGCGTCTGCCCCTACGACTTGGCCGCATCAAGGGCCGACTGGAGCGACTGGGCGAACGCCTCGCTGGTGAGCGTGGCCCCGGAGATGATGTTCACATTGGCGCTCTGGGCCTGGACGGCCTCGCTGGTGAGGTAGGGCATCGCGTAGTCGTTAATCCGCACGGAGGTGCGCCGGTGGTTCGGGTAGGTCAGGAAAGAGACATCCGCGAGCTGGCCGCTGCGGACGACCGCTTTCACCTGCACGTTGCCATAGTAGGCGTCGGCGACCGCCCCGGTATACTCGCCGTCCCGGTACGTCCCGCTAACAGTTGCGGCAGGCGGCGCGGGCGGCAGCATCTGAACCGGGGTAGCTTTCGTCGCCGCGATCTGCATCGGCTTGGCTGCGACCGCAGCTGCGGTGGCCTGCCGGGGCTGCGGCAGCGCCGCCACCTGGCGCGTTATCGCAGCGCCCGGCGCCTGGCTCACGGCGGCGGCATCGGCGCTGAGCATACGCTCGTGGACGGCGTAGGCGGAGAAGGAGCAGATGACGAAGGCCGAGACCGAGTACCTCTTCACGGCACGGAGCAGGGGCGATGGGCGGCTGGGCTGGCGCTGCGACATATGTGGGGGCTTCCTGGTAATCGGGTGCGATAGGCTTCTGTCCGCAGTGTAGCGTATCGCGCCGTCCGGCGTGTTAAATCAGCGCCGCCCCAGCTTAAATGTAGCTTAAATCTTAAATCGTAGGGTGCAGCAGCACCTATAGCAATCCTACATAGGTTGTGAAGAGGAGTCGAGCCTTTAGGCGGCGCGCTCCGGCTAAAGCCTCGAATCCATGCGACAACTCTCATAGGATTGCTATATGCATCCCTGACTATCGAATGTACGTTCTGTCTCAACAACAGGATTCACCGGGGTAGGGGTGCAGCACGTTTTGTCTCAACAACAGGATTCACCGGGGTAGGGGCGCAGCACGTTCTGTCTCAACAACAGATTCACCGGGGTAGCAGGGGTGCAGCAGCACCGATTCATTCCTACCCCTGACTCTTCCGGGGCTGCTGCGCCCCTACCTCCCACCCCGTAATCCTTCACCGGGGTCGCGTAATCCTTCACCGGGGTCGCGTAATCCTTCACCGGGGTCGCGTAA
>CAISPW010000238.1 GCA_903887465.1 uncultured Oscillochloris sp.
CTCAGACGAACGCACGATGGTGAACATGCAATCCCAAACGCCTATGGCAATGGGATCGGGGGTGTGGTAGTCCACCCCGTAGGGATTGCCCCTGCGAACTGAGTACCTTGCGATAAAACGCTAGGAAAAAGTGTACTATTCATCGCCTCCTCCAGGTGAAATGTCGGGTAGGAAGTTGCTATAGATCAGTATAGCAGCAGCGCGAACGACGGCTAGGAGCAAGGCCAGCCTTGCCTAAAAGCCTGCCCGACTAGACCCCGTACAGCCGCATGATGATCTGCGGAGTCACGAGCCCCTCGATCAGCGCGCCGATGGCCACCAGGGGCAGCAGGACGAGCAGCCAGGTCTTGGCGAAGGCGGCCAGCGCCCAGAGCAGGTTCTGGCCGGCGCTGGTTCCTGGCGGCGGAGACAGGAGCGCGGCGCCGATGCGCAGGCCGAGGGCCGCGCTGAGTATGAAGGCGGGGAGTTCGACGATGCCGTGGGGCAGGACGTAGGCCAGCACAAACTGGAGCGGGCTGGCGGCCCCGAGGGCCAGCCAGCTCCCGCCGTGGGCTGTCAGGCGGCTGGTCACAAAGCCGATCTGGCCGAAGGCCACCGCCGGAACCAGGAAGGCGAAGATGCCAAAGCTGACGACCGAGAAAAGGTTTGAGAAGATTGAGACCCGGATGTTATTGGCGAAGACCGTCAGGACCAGCTTGAGCGATGCCTGCGGCGGGTTGCCAAGCTGCCCGAGCGCCTGGTCGAAGGAGCTGAGCTGATACTTCGAGCCAATCGCGCCACCGAGCAGCAGCCCGCCCAGCGTCGCCACCAGCGCGCATGCCAGCGGCAGCCGTAGCTCGCGCAGCAGGGCCGGCAGCTCGCTGCGGTAGAAGCGCCGCGCCGAGAAGGGTCGCCCCGCGTATTCCCTGGGGGGCGTGCCGGCGGGCCGGTGTTCGCGGTAGAAGGTGAGGTAGGTGGCCAGGATCTGCCGCAGCCCGAGATCTTCGTGCTCACGCGAGAGGATCTCCTCGCGGTTGAAGCTGGCCAGCCCGCTGCGGATGAGCGCCACCGCGATCACCGCCAGCGCCGCTATTGAGTACCAGATCAAGTTGTAGCTCCGGGCGATGAACAGCAGCGCCTGGAGCTGGATGGCCACCGCCGTGGGCACCAGCACCGCCGAGGCCAGCAGCGTCGCCGCGCGGATGCTGCCGGTGTGGCTGGAGATCACCACCGCGCCCGATACCAGCAGCAGGGTGATCACACAGATCATCACGGTGAGCTGCAGCAGCAGGGCCAGGTCCATCGCATAGAAGTACAGGAAGGGGTAGCTGACGCGCATCAGGCTGAGGAAGACCAGCATCGCCAGCAAGCTGCCGCCCAGGGGCACCAGCAGGGCCGCGATCAGCTTGCCCGCGTACAGGCTGCGGTCGGAGATCGGCATGGATAGCAGCGACTCCAGGCTGTTGCGCTCGCGCTCGCCCACGAACGACTCGATCGCCGTGATCAGGGCGAAGCTGGCCGGCACAAAGCCCACCAGCAGCGCCGCAAAGGGCACCAGCCGCCCGAGCAGCGACGGCTCAACGACGAAGGTCAGGGCGAACGAGGTCGCGGCCACCAGGCCGCTCGGCAGCGCAATCGTCAGCACCCCCAGCGGGACGAGGACGCGCCAGTCGCTCAACACCTCGCGCAGCTCACGAGAGGCAATCTGCAAGATGGGAGATTTCAGGTTGTCGATGGTCGATTGTGCGCGCCCTAGTCTGAAATGTGCCATCTGCAATCTGAAATTGATCGCGCCCTGGGTGTGTTCGCGCGAGAGGATCGCCTCGCGGCTGAAGGTGACCATGCCGATGCGAATCAGCAGCGCGGCCAGGGCCAGCAGCACGTCGGCCACCAGCCACAGATCGTCCCAGCGGCCATTGATGATCAGCACGGCCGCCAGTTGCACCACCAGGGCCGCCGGTACCAGGATGAAACTCGACATCAGGTTGGCCGCGCGCACCGTGGTGATGTGGGCGGAGATCACCACCGCGCCCGTCACCATCACCAGGGCCATGCTGCTCACGATCAGGAAGAGTTGGGCCAGCCGGGGCAGGGTGATCGCCGCGAAGTAGAGGTCGGGCTGAAACCCCAGCAGCAGAAAGACGAACACCAGCATCGCCATCACGCTGGAGACCAAGGGCGTGAATAGCGATGAGCAGAGCTTGCCGATATAGAGGTCGCGGTCGGAGATCGGCATGGACAGCAGCGACTCCAGGCTGTTGCGCTCGCGCTCGCCCACAAACGACTCCAGGGCGGTGATCAGCGAGAAGCTGGCCGGGATGAAGCCGACCAGCAGGGCGGCGAAGGGCATCAGCCGACCGGCCAGATTGATGTCCTCCACAAAGACGACCACCTGGCTGGCGGCGGCCACCAGCAACTGCGGGAAGATGAAGGTCAGCAGCAGGATTGGCGTAACGATCCGCCAGTCGCTCAGGGTGTCGCGCACCTCGCGGCGGGTGATGGTGGAGATGGTGGTGAGATTCATAATGAGGGTGTAGGGTAGAGGGTAGAGGTGTGGATCAGTGATCTGCATTCAGCGGCATGAGCTGAGGATCATGCTGGCGCTCACCGATGCTCTTGGGCGGCTCGGCGATCCCCTGTCCCCTCACGTCTAGCCCCTCCTCAGAGACAATCCGCAGGTAGACCTCCTCCAGGCGCTGGGGCACCTCGGCCAGCGTGACCACGGGCAGGCCGGTGGAGGCCAGGCGGGCGAAGATCTGCGGGTTGATCTGCTGGGGGGCGGGGCAGCGGTAGCGCAGGGCACCCGCGTCCTGCGACTCGACCGTCACCAGGTCGGCGAGGAGCGCGGCGGCGGCCTGGGCGGGGAAGGGCGCGGCCAGGCGCAGTTCGTAGATCGGGCTGCCGAGGAGTTGCCGGGTCAGCTCGGCGATGGTGCCCTGGGCGATGATCTGGCCGCCACGGATGATCGCGATGCGGTCGGCGAGTACCTCGGCCTCACTCAGGTTGTGGGTGGTGAGCAGGATGGAGCGGTCGGCGGCGCGCAGTTCGCCGATGGCGTCACGCACCGTGCGGGCGCTCTGCGGGTCCATGGCGGTGGTCGGCTCATCCAAAAAAAGCACAGGCGGGTCGTGGATGAGGGCGCGGACAAGGGCGATCTTCTGCTTCATACCCTTGGAGTAGCTGTCGAGCTTGCGCGCGCGGGCATCCCAGAGGCCAAACTGGCGCAGCAGCAACTCGGCGCGCGCGCGCCGCGTGCTGGCGGTAAGGCCGAGAAGTGAGCCAAAAAAGTCAAGGTACTCTAGGGCGGCCATGCGTCCGTAGAGGCCGGGATACTCGGTGAGCAGGCCCACCTTCGCGCGCACCGTCTGGGCCTCGGCCACCACGTCGTGGCCGCAGATGCGGGCGTGGCCGCCGCTAGGCTTGAGGATCGCGCCGAGCATCCGCACGGTGGTGGTCTTCCCGGCCCCATTTGGCCCCAGCAGGGCCAGCAGTTCGCCGGGCTGAATATTGAGGTCGATCCCACGGACGGCCTGAAAGGTGCCGAACTGCTTGCTGAGCTGGAATGCTTCAATCATCGGCGGCTCCTTTAGTGATGCTGGGGTTCGCTACGAGCAACATGCGCCCCCCCCCGCCCTTCATTGTAGCGACTCTGCGCGCCCCCCGCCATACCACAGGTGCCCACGCTAACGCACCTACGTGCGAGGCTGCTACCACCATACCTGGGCCACGGCAGCGATCCCGGCATAAGGCATGGTTAAGACCGGCGACTCGCCGGCATTGAACTGGCTTGTTAGATCCTAGGACTTACGCAGTTGGCCTCACCTGTATCGGTTCGAACCGGACACGACGCCGCTGTGGCGGGAAGCCGAATCGCTCGTGGATCGCACCCGTGGGCGGTTGATTATCGACGATAGCACCGTAGATAAACCCTATGCGCACCAGATCGCCTTGGTGCATCCCTGCCATCCGACCGTTTCTGACCGA
>CAISPW010000239.1 GCA_903887465.1 uncultured Oscillochloris sp.
AAAACCAACCAAAAGCGCGGTCTGGGGCGCAGCCCCAGCGACGTTGCAGTCGCCCTGCGACACGCGCCAGGGCGGTGGCAATCTCACTGGGGCTGCGCCCCAAACCCCCGCCAGAGGCGACGTTGCACCAGATCTGCGGCGCGTGCAACTCCCCGGAAAAGCCTACCGGTCTGCTGAGACGTGGGCGCGAAGCTCGCGCATCCTCGCCTCAGCAAACCGGTAGGCTTTTCCGAGAAGCGGTACTAGGGTACCAAGCGGTAGCCCACGCCCCACTCGGTGAGCAGCAGGGTGGGGGTGCGCGGGTCAAGCTCGATCTTACGGCGCAGGTGCCAGATATAGACCTTGAGGTAGTCGTTATCCTTCGTGTACTCCTGGCCCCACACGGCGCGTAGCAGCGTCTCGTGCGCCACCACCCTGCCGGCGTTCTCGGCCAGAAACAGCAGCAGATGATATTCGGTAGGAGTCAGATCCACGACCTCGCTGCGCACGCGCACCTCGCGCTTCTGCTGATCGACATGGATCTGGTCGTTGCCGGCGGTGAGCGGTCGGTAGGCGGGGGGGACGCGGCGCAGCAGGGCGCGGATGCGCGCCGAGAGCTCGTCCATGTTAAACGGCTTGTGCAGGTAGTCGTCGGCACCACGGTCGAGGCCGGTGATCACATCCCCGCTCTGCACCTTCGCAGTCAGCATCAGGATCGGGATCTGCGAGAATTCACGCACCTTGCTACACGCCTCGACGCCGTCCATCTCGGGCATCATCACATCGAGGATCACCATATCGGGACGCTGCTCGCGCACCGCCTGGACACACAGCAACCCATTGGCGGCCTGGATAACGCCATAGCCTTCGTGTTCAAGGTTGATACGAATCAGTTCACGCAGACCGTTGTCGTCGTCAACCACCAGAATGGTACGCTGCTCCATGTGCAATCCTTGCGCTAGGGTGCGCCGAGGGCCAACCCCTCCCGCTGCAACTCTGTAAACCGGGCGGTTACGTCATCGAGCGTAAGTTCACCCACGTGGACATAGCGGATCTGGCCCTGCGCGTCGATAAAAAAGCTGGTCGGGAGGGGGAACACCCGAAACGCATTGGTCACACTGCCGTCACGGTCAAGGGCGATTGGGTAAGTCAGATTATACTGGGCAACGAACTGTCGGATCCGATCCTCGCTCACGCCCTGGAGTTTCTCGTCATCGGTCAGGTTCACGCCGATGATCGCCAGCCCCTTTGCGCCAAGGCGCTCATTGGCCGCCTGGAGCGCCGGCAGTTCACGCTTGCACGGCTCGCACCAGGTGCCCCAGAAGTTCACCAGCACCACCTTCCCTCGGTAGGCGGTCAGGCTGACGCTATCGCCCGCCACCGTTTGCAGGCTGAAGGCGGGGGCCGGACGATTCACCTCGCCCATGGCCTGGCTCTGGACATCGCTGCCTCTGCCGGTGATCACCCAGATCCCCACCACCAGGGCGAGGGCGGCGACCACCCCAGCGGCGGCGAACATACGCTCGCGCGGGCTGATCTGGCGGCGGGCGCTGGCGCGGGCTGATCCGCCCTCAGCGGGGGCGATGCCGATGCTGATGTCGTACTGGCGGCGGCGCGCGGGGTCCGACAAGATCGCGTAGGCCCGGTCAATCTCGGCGGTGCGCTCCTTGGCCACCTGGCGGACATCCTCGTCGAGATCGGCGACGCGCTCGGGGTTATAGCGCTCACGCTGACGCCGGTAGGCAGCCTCGATCTCATCGCTGATCGCCTGCGGCTCCAGCCCCAACACTGCGTAGTGCGTATTCATAGATGGTAAACATCCCAGTTCCTATAGTTTAACATAGGTACTTTAACTTCTGTCAAACTGTCCCGGACAAAAGACGTTCATGCGCGGGGCGCACACCGCCGCGATGAACATGGTCGCTGATGCCCGGCTATCAGCTATCGGCTATTTTCACGTTAGTAAACAGATCAGCGGCTATATTTGGCGATCAGATCGCGGGCTTGCTGCGCCAACCCCGGCGCAACGTTCGGCATCACAATCGCCTTCTGCCACTGCTCAAGCGCCTGCGCCTTCTGCGGCGGGCTGGTCGCAACCAGGCACATCCCCTTGCTCAACAGCGCGCGCGCCTCCTCGGGGGCGTCCGTGATCGCCTGATCCGCCGCGCTGAGTCCCTGGGTGACGTAGCTCTGGTCGTTCACGCCCACGCCATAGGAGCAGAGCGCCGTGGCCATATCAGCGCGTACCACCGCATCGGTAGGGGTGATCGCCAGCGCCTTCGCGTAAGCGTCGCGCACCTCCAGCCAGCGCGGCAGCCGCTCGACGTAGATGCTCTGGAGGCTCTGGTCGCCGGCGTCGAGACGCTCGCGCACCACCACCACGCTATCGTAGAGCGCGTTGCCAAGCTCGACCCACGCCTTCGCGTTCGTGGGCACACTGTTCGCCACCTGGCGTGCGGCGGCGATCTGGGCCTCGAACTGGTTGATCACCTCATCAATCGAGGGCGTCGGCGCGGCGGCGGTGGGCGGGCCGATCACGCTTGGCCCGCTCGTCGCGCTCGCCCCGCTCGCCGCTGGCTGCGCTGTGTTTGACCCCGTGGTCAACAGCACGATCAGCACAATCGCAAAAGTGACCACGCCGACAACCAGGGTCGGTACCATCCACACCGGCAGGCGCTGGGCGCGCTCGGTCTGGCGACCGCTGCGGCGCAGCATCTGGCTCTGAGGCACGCTGGGCTGGGCGTTAAAATCCTTTGGCCGCTCCTGGCGTCGCGCCGGGGGCAGCGGGCGATAGTCGATCATGTCATCGTCGGCATCTGGCATCGCCAGTCCGCGCTGCGGGCTTGGCGGCACCACGACGACCATAGCGGCAAGCTCGGCATCAAATGCCGCGCGGCGCGCAGGGTCGCCCAGTACGGTGTACGCGCGCTCGATCTCATCGCGGCGGAGCCGGGCCAGATCAACCAACTCATCGGCGGCACCCTCTAGCGGTGCCGGGTCGTAGCGCTGGCGCAGGCGAACATAGGCGGCACGAATAGATTCGGCGTCGGCCTTCGGGTGAACTTGGAGAATCTCGTAATAGTCTTGCATATCCAGAAGATCAGTCGGCCATGCGCTGCGCACACACCGCGTTGGGAGAGGCGCGGAGCGGGACGATCCCGCTCCGCAAAAAGAGAGCTAATCGCCGTTCGCCGGGCGCGGGCTGCGGGGCCAGGGCCACCTGAGGCGACCGCCGAACGCCCCCTTGGGCAATCGCACGCGCTCACCGGCCAGGGCAGCCCGACCCTCAAGGTAGCGCCGCAGCATGGCGATCAGCCCGCCGATCACGCCGATGGTGATCCCGATCCAGACAAATACCACCAGCGGCTTGATGCTCACGGTGATCACGGCCTTGGCCGGCACCGCCGGCAGGTCGTCGAGGCCCGCGCCTTTGCCTTCCAGCAGCACCATGCGGTTGGTCGGATCAACCTCAACCAGGGTGATGGTTTGGCCGCCGGGCAGGGGTACCGCGATGTGCTCCAGCTTCTGCTCATTGGTGGTTGGATCATTGGAGACCTGGATCGTCGGCTCGACCTCGCTGATCTTGCCGTTGTAGACCACACTGAGCTTTGCGCCGACCTTGATCGGGCCGCCATTATTCATCGCGTTCGGATCAAAGTTGAAGTCCACAAAAGTGATCTGATACGGCCCCATCGTCGTCGTGCTGCCCGCGCCGATGATCGGCTTCGCCGGGTTGCTCTCTGGGTCGTAGCCCGCCGGCGCGATGTAGATATCCTGGTAGATCAGGCTGTGGATCGCCGGGGTCTGGATCGTGGAACCCATGCGCTGATCATTGTAGAGGAAGGGGCGGGCGCTAAAGGTGTCGTTTTTTCCATCGCTGACGGTGACATCCAGCACGCCGCGCTGCTGCGCATCCTGCTGGTAGCCGTTGAAGGTGAAGTCGTAGCCGAAGATCTTGGTCGTCTCGCCGGGAGCCATCACCAGGCGCTGGTCGGGGGTGGCGTAGGCGCTGGAGCCAACCATGCCGATCAGGGTCAGGCTAAACCCGAGGTGGGCGAGGTAGCCGCCGACGCGCATCCAGCCGCCGCGCATGGTACGGATCAGCATCACGAGGTTTGTGCCGATGGCGAACACGCCGCCGGAGACATAGGCCAGCGAGACCAGGTCGCGCACATTGATCAGCATCGCCACGATAGCAGCGATCACCGCAGCCAGGGCGGGCCAGCGCATGGTGCGCAGCAGATGGCGCATGTTGGCATCACGCCAACCCAGCAGCGGGCCGAGGATCATCAGAACGATGATCACCGCGCCGAGGGGCGGCACGGTGCGCTTGTAGAAACTCGCCGCCAGGCTGAAGCGCCCGTCGGTGAAGGGCTGGGCCTGGGGGTTCATCAGCGTGCCGTCGTCGATCTCGAAGGCTCCGCCCATCCAGGTCTGGAGCGTGCTGCCCACGCCGGGGATGGCCGAGATCACCGGCATCGAGGTGCCCACGCTGACCACCAGCGCGGTCACGCTGAAGGAGAGAAGCGCCAGGACGAAGAAACTATCGCGCGAGAAAAACTTGCTGCTCAACGGGCGGGCCGGGATATCGCGCCAGCGCCAGGCGAAGAGCCCCAGGGAGACGGCGAGCAGGAGACACATGAACACGACCAGGCCGGTGAAGATACCCTCGGAGACAAACGAGTGGACTGAGAAGTTGGCGTAGACGCCGCTGCGGGTCAGGAAGGTAGCGTAGAAGACCAGCAGGTAGGCTGCCAGCGCCAGAAATAGGTTCGTCTTGCGCATCCCGCCGTGGGAGCGCTGGAGCACCATGCTGTGCAGCAGGGCCGTGAGTACCAGCCACGGCACCAGCGACGAGTTTTCTACTGGATCCCAGCCCCAGTAGCCGCCCCAGCCCAGGGTCTCGTAGGCCCAGTAGCCGCCGAGCAGCAGGGCTAGGCCCAAGGAGGCCCATGCCGCCAGCGCCCAGGGCATGGCGCGGGCAACCCAGGTATCATAGTCGCGGCGCACCAGGGCGCTGATGGCAAAGGCGAAGGGCACGGTGGTGAGGGCATAGCCGATGAAGAGGATCGGCGGGTGGATGATCATCCAGAAGTTGTGCAGCAGCGCGTTGAGCCCCTTGCCCTCGGCGGGCGGCGTGACCGCCGCCAGGCCGGTGGTCGCGTCGAGCAGCGGCTTGAAGGGGTTCAATGCCAGCACAAAGAAGAGCAGGGCCACCTGTACCACCATCATCACGATCAGCGTATACGGCTCAAAGTGCTTCGTCCGGCGCACCATCAGGGCGGCGGCAACGCTACCCCAGAGCGTCCAGATCAGAAAGCTGCCCGGCTGCCCGGCCCAGCTCGCCGCCACCGTGAAGAAAAACTCCAGGTCACGCGAGCTGTAGTTATAGACATAGTCGATGTCGAAACGGTGGGCCAGGAAGAGCGTGAGCAGCAATATCCAGGCCATCAGCAGGGTGCCGAGGGTGGCAAAGACGCCGAAGCGGGCGTAGAGCAGCGCCGGGCGGCTGCCGCGAATCACGAGCGTGTAGCTGACAATCGCCAGCAGCGCCATCGCGATTGAGGTGACGATCAGGAATGTGCCGAGAGAGTACATACGTACACCTTCTAGGGTTGGGCTGTCGCCCTAAAAACCTACACCTAGCGTGATTGGTTGAAATGACCAGCGAATCTGGTCATTCCAACCAATCACGCTAGACAGCCATGAGCGCAGGTATGCGGCTCGCCAGCTACTTCGTCGCGTTCGCCTGGAGTTCCTGGTACTTCGAGGGACACTTCACCAACAGGTCGTCGGCCAGGAACGCTTGCTGGGCGCCGTCGTAGTGGCCAATGGCGACGATGCTGATCGCCTGCTCGAAATTGGCCGGGCGCGGCTGATTCGAGATCACCTTGACCAGCTTCTTGCTCGTGTCCTGGAGCATGAAGGTGAAACGGCCCTCGGCGTCCATCTCGCCCTTGGAGCCGAGGAACCCGGCCAACTGAATGCTGCGCGAGCTGCTGATCGCCTCGTCCACGCTGGTGGTGTAGGCCCGGAAGGCGTCCTTAAAGCCGAACATACCGTAGACAATTGCCAGCAGGATGATCCCGAGGCCGGCGATGTGGAGCGGCTTGATCTCGAAGCCGCGACGGGCGGGTGCATGTACAGTGGCCATAACGTCCCTCGTGTTCTTGCTGCGGCGGGGCCTCCCCGCGCCATCACTTCTCTACCGGCTCGCCCTCGTTCCGCCGGGTGACGGTGGCCCGTGGCGCGGCGGGCTGCTCACGCCGCTGTTCGCGCTCAATCTCGCGCCTGAGGGCGCGGGCCTGCGTGTCGATCCGCCAGAGGTAGGCAAAGATCCCGATCCAGACCGACAGCGTGACGGCCATAGCGACATAGACCGCCGAGCCTGCGTCGAGTGGCATATTCATAGGCGCGATCCCTCTCTACGCGCCAGCGCCCACTGCACGCCAAGCAGCGTCGCCCGCACATTCAGCAGCCAGAAAAATAGGGCGGTGAAGCCAAAGATCGAGGCCAGGAAGGTGAACAGGGTGCGCCCGTTATCGATCAGGCCCGTGCCGGGCGCCTCGATATTCAGCCGCACGCGGTTCGTCGCCAGGTTCACGTCCTCCACCACGAGGCGGAAGCGCAGGCCAGGGAAGTTCGGTCGATCCAGGATCGTCCGGCTGGCCGTGTTGTAGGTCGGGCTGAGGGTTGAGACGCTCGCCATCCCCGGCTCCGTCACCTCGACCTTGGCCATCAGCACATCGCCGACCCGGTCGAGGCTGATCAGCTCGATCTTGCGGTCGCCCAGCAGCCCGAGCGTGCCCACCTCCAGATCCACGCCCTCGCACTTGCTGCCCTGAAGAAATGCGCAGTTGGGGTGCAGCGTGCTGTCGCTGATGCGCGGGGCGACGAAGATCAGGAAGGGCATGGTGACAAAGGCGAACAGCGAGTAGACCGCGCTGAGCTGACGGCGGCGGGACACATCTTCAATCGCGGATCGCAGCGCGAACATGGCCGCGTAGATCAGCAGCAGGACGAAGATCGAGGTCTGCCGTGGATCCCAGTTCCAGTAGACGCCCCAGACCACCTGCGAGAAGATCGCCCCGGTGATGGTGGCGAGGATCGTGAAGAGGAAGCCACTCTCGGCGGCGGCGAGGGCGTAGTCATCATCCTTCGGCTGCCCGCGCCAGAGGTAGCGCCCGCTGAAGAGGGCCGACACCGTGAAGGCCAGCACGCTCACCCACGCCGTGGGCACGTGCATAATAATGATCCGCCCAGCGTTGCCGAGCCCCTCGTACTGCGGCACCACAAGAAACATGGACACCGCGACCCCCGCGATCCACACGCCAATCAGCAGCTTGGCAGCCTGGGCCATCCGCTGTGCCATCGGCCAACGCCTTTCCTGTGCATTATGGGACAATTATGTTTGACGTATCATACTACGCCCGTGCGCGCAGAACAATAGCAATCTGCCGCCACGCGATAGGGCTACGCCAACGTCTGCTTCCGGTGGGGGTGGGAGCGGCTTCGCCCCTGCGGTACGTTGACCGCAGGGGAAATATAGCACATGTGAGGAGATCCGCCGGTGGAGGGTGCTCAGGGCTGATGCAACGTCGCTGGGGCTGCGCCCCAGACCGCGCTTTTGGTTGGTTTTTGGCGGCGAATCCGCCAAAAACCAACAAAAAAAGATCTTTCGGGGGTGGCTTTGCCATCCCCAAACCCCCGCCGGAGGCGACGTTGCAACCGCCCTGGGAGGGTGCTACGCCTCCCAGACAAAGCGGAAGAGCATAAGCGAGGCGACAAACATGACCACTGCGTAGGCCACTAAGGTGCGGATGGCCGGCAGGGCCAGGGCCATCCCGGCCACGTCGAGGGTGAGGGCGGTGGCCTGGATGGCGATGATCAGCGGGGGGACGAGCAGCGGGAAGGCGAGAACGGCGAAGAGGGCGCTCTTGAAGCTGGCCCTGGCGATGATCGCGGCCAGGATGGTGGTCGCTGTAGCTAGGCAGAGCCCGCCCGCCGCTAGCACCAGGGTGAAGGCCAGCGGGCTGCCCACCTCAACCCGCACCAGAACGATGAAGAGCAGGCTGGTGACGGCCCCCAGCAGCAGGAGCAGAGCCAGGTTGAAGAGCAGCTTGCCGAGGTAGACGGCAATCGGCGGGGCGGCCAGGCGCAGGGCGGCCATGGTGCGCGTCTCCTCCTCGTAGACAAACCCACGCGAGAGGCCGTTCAGCGCGGCGAAGAGCAGGGCGATCCAGAGCAGGGCCGACTGGATGAGCAGGTATTCGTCACTACGCCGCAGGCCGATAAAACCCACGCCCAGGCTCACAGCCACCGCCGCGCTGGCGGCGAAGAGTACCAGGGCGTTCAGCGCGTAGCGCGTGCGCAGCTCGCTGCGCAGATCCTTGATGAAGATCGCCCAGGCCGCAGCCAGCAGATCACGCAGGCCGACCGGGCCTATTGTGGCGAGGCGACGTTCGATCTTGTGTGGCTCAGGTTGTGCTTGCATAGTACGCCTAACGCCCAAGCTCAAGCAGGAGATCGGCATAACGCAACTCACGCGGGTCATTTGTGGCCACTACCACAATGCCATCCTGGCGCTGGCGAGCGATCACCTGATCCACGACCTCGGCGCCACGCACGTCGAGCGTCACTGTCGGCTCGTCGAGCAGAAGCACCGGAGGACGGTGGATCAGCGCGTAGGCGTAGCGCAGGCGCTGGGCCATGCCCGAAGAGTAGGCGGATAGGCGATCGTCGCCGCGCCCACCCAGGCCAAGCTGCTCCAGCAGCGCGTCGATCTCGGCGTCGCTCAGGCGCAGGCGGCGCACCTCGGCGAAGAAGCGCAGGTTCTCGCGGGCCGTCAGCTCGCGGTAGAGTGCCAGATCCGGCGCGACCCAGCCAATCAGCGCGCAGGCATCGCGGGGGGGCCAGCCCTTGCCCGCGTAGCTGTACATAACAGAGCCCGCCGTGGCAGGCTGAAGCCCGGCGAGCAGGCGCAAAAAGGTACTCTTCCCACTGCCGTTGGCGCCGCTCACCACCAGCACCTCGCCCTGGCAGATCTCCAGGCTCACTCCAGAGAAGACGGTGCGTGCGCCATAGCTGGCGGCGAGATCGTGAGCTGTTAGGCGAATATCCATCGCCGGGGATTGTACCATAAGGGGTTTGGATCGCGATAGACACGAACGAAGGCGCAGAAGCAGCGACCGGGGCCGAGCCCAAACAAAAAACCGGGGGTGCGCCCCGGCCTGTTGTCTGGTGCATGGTGCCTGGTGCCTACGGCACCGGCTGATGCTCGTGGGTGATGAAGAAGTTTGGCTTCACGCCGCTGGTGGCCGCCTGGGCCTTCAGGAATCGCAGCAGCACCGTGTTGAAGAGTGTCGCCTCATCGAGAAAGGGAAAGTGGCGGCTGCGCGGCATCATCACCACCTCGGCCAGCGGCACATTATCGAACAGGCGGGCCTGGTTAGGGTGAACAATATCGTCACGGTCGCCGTGGACGATCAGGGCGGGCACCTTGAGCTGGCTCAACTCGGGACGCAGATCGGTGTGCCACATCGAGCTGACGGCCCGGCGCAGCGAGACGGCGCTCGACTTGACGCTGTCGTCGATCATCTCGCCAATGGCCGGATCGTTCGTCTCGCCCAGGAAGAAGCGGAAGAGTCGGCGGCGCACCCAGGGCATGCGGACGAGGGCATCGGCGAAGAAGGGCTGGTCGGTAAGCTTCAGCAGCCACGAGAGCGAGTCGCCGTTGATTGGCGCGCCGACCGTGGCCACGCGCTGGATGCGGTCGGGGTAGGTGATCGCCGTCTTGAGGGCGACCATCCCGCCCATCGAGTGGCCGACAAGCTGCACCCGGTCGATCCCGAGGGCGTCGAGGAAACGGATCACCTGATCCGAGTAGTTCTGGATGCTCTCCTGGGTCAGCTTGCGGCGCGATTCGCCGAAGCCCCAGAAGTCGAAGGAGTAGGTGCGGAAGTGTTCAGACACGACCTCCATCGTCGGGAACCAGTAGCGCCAGCTACCGAGCCACCCGTGCAGGAAGAGTACGGGGCGACCGCGTCCGAGAACCTCGTAGTGGACAGCTTGGTTATCGATAACGACGATGCTCATAGGGGTACACTGATGCTTGGTGAGGGGAAGCTATGCGCTTCCCTTGTGTCCTAATAATAACGTAAATAGCTCCTGATTTCGTCTAAAGTAGAGCTTCAGACAGGGCTGATGCAACGTCGCTGGGGCTGCGCCCCAGACCGCGCTTTTGGTTGGTTTTTGGCGGCGAATCCGCCAAAAACCAACCAAAAAAGATCGTTCGGGGGTGGCTTTGCTACCCCCAAACCCCCGCTGGAGACGACGTTGCAATCGCCCTGGGGCTTCAGAGTTGCGGGATGTCCGGTAGAAGAGGTTCGGGGCGGGCGTGTCCCTCCTCGAAAAAACACCCCCAGATCTACCTGTGGTGAGTCCCTAGTCAGCGCCGCCGCTGCTGCGGGTGCGCAGCGACGAGATGTTCGACTCACGCTCGTGGAGCGAGCGGCGCAGCCGCCACTGGAGGGTAGCGATATCCTCGGAGATCCCGTGCAGTTGCGACATCTCCTGCTCAAGTTCATCGAGCAGGGCGCGGGCACCCATGCCGACATGGGCGTTGCCGCGCTCGACCGAGATCTGGCCGACGCGATCCTGGATCGCCGTGAGCAGGCTCAGGAGGTAGGCCCACGCCTCGTTATCCTGGGTGCTGGCGATGCGCTGGGCCTTCCCGCGCGTGTCGAGCCAGCCCTGGATCTGGGCTTGCATGGAGCCGATCCGCTCGTCAAGCTGGCGCAGGGCGGCATGCTCGGTAGATGTGCGGGCCGAGTCACTCTGCGCTTCCCCGGCCCGCTGCGTGTTGTCCGCGATCTGCTCAAGCTGCCCCTGTAGGTAGGCGATTGATGAGCCAAGCTGCGACTGGCGCATCGTGACGGCCTCTTGCTCGTTGAGCATGTCGAGCAGCATATCCCGCAGCTTGGCCGCCTCCCGCTCGCTGCGCAGCGCCTGCTGGTGCAGCAGGTGAGGCACAAACCAGAGCAGCAGCGCGAGCAAGGTGATGACGGCAATGCCGAGGGCGACAAAGAGTGCGGTCATATCGTTTCTCCTCCTAATTACTACAACCCAGTATAGGAAAGAGACGACCGCGCGGCTATGTGTTGGGATGACAGGTGGATTACGCTGGGGTGATCACCCTCAAGACCCGGTCGCGCCCGGCGATATCTTGAAATAGCTGCACCTCGGCGGCGGGGAATGCGGCGCGGGCCAGGGCGGCAACTAGCTCGCCCTGCCACGCGCCGATCTCGCAGAGCAGCGTGCCACCTGGTTGCAGTTTTGCCGGTGCTTCGGCACATAGCCGCCGGTAGAGGTCGGCACCGTCGGGGCCGCCTTCCAGGGCCAGGTGCGGCTCGTGGGCGTACACATTCGGCTCTACCTCGGCCAGAATAGTGTAGGGCGGGTTGCTGACAATCATATCAACCGGCGCATCCAGCGGCCCCAACAGGTCGCCCAGCAGCAGGCGCACCCGCCCGGCAAGGCCGTGGCGGGCCAGGTTGGCCCGCGCCACCTCCAGCGCCTCGGGCGAGATATCTACCGCGTCAACCAGGGCGTTGGGCAGGTGGATGGCCAGGGCCACGGCGATGGCCCCGCTGCCGGTGCCGATGTCGGCGATGTGCAGCGGCCCGCCCCGCCCCGCCGCGATCCGCCGGGCCGCCGCGAGGGCCAGTTCCACCAGCCGCTCGGTCTCGGGGCGCGGCACGAGTACGCGCCGGTCAACGCCGAAATCGAGGCCGTAGAATTCCTTGTGACCTACCAGATAGGCCACCGGCTCGCCATTGATGCGGCGGACGACCAGCCCGGCAAACGTGGCGGATACCGCGTCGGGGACGGGGTGATCGCGCTCGGCGAGCAGCCGGGCACGCGGCCAGCCCAGCAGGTGGGCCAACATCAGCTCGGCGTCGAGGCGACCGGTCGCTGATGTCTGGGCTAAACGGGTATAGGCATCACGCAGAAGAATCGCAACGGTACTCACAAACCCTCGACGGATTTCTGGGAGGTAGTACGACCACAAGACTTCCGCGATTCATGGCCACAGAAAGACGCAGAAGTCCACAGAAATGTTTTTTTCTGTGTCTTTCTGTGGCAAAGTCTTGGTGTCACACGAAAAATCCACCCCCTAATCAATCCTGCGCTCGGTAAAGTCGCTGCCGTCGAAGGAGAGCAGGCGCTTCTTGTTGTCGATCTGGGTCTCCAGGTGGATCGGGCGCGTCCAGATCTTATGCAGATTGCGCATCGTGTCGCGGGCGTAGTCCATCTTCAGATCCACACCCTCGTGGCGATGGCGCAGGTAGAGTTCGCCACGGTTGTTGTAGTTGCCGTCCTCGACATACATGAAGGGCTGGCCGAAGTTGGTGAGCCGGAAGAGCAGCTTTTCCTTGATCTGCTTAAACTCACGCGAGGCGATCTCGTAAAGGTCGGTGTCGCGGTTGTAGCGAAAGGTGAAGAGCTTATTGTCGACCACAAACTCCGGGGTCAGAAACTCGTCAATAAAGGTGACATCGTTGTAGAGCTTGCGAATCTCAAACAGCTTCTGGCGACCCAGACCGAGTTGCTTGTCCCAGGTGCGCTTGGCGGCGATGTCATCACACTCATCATACTCTTTGCCGAACTTGCCCTTGTTCCAGCGATCCTCGACATCACGCAGCAGTTCCAGGCCCAGCTTGTACGGGTTGAGCCGCCCGCCGCTGGTAGCCACCACGCCACTGTGCAAGTCGGCAAAGGTGACGATCTCGGAGGCGCTGGCCACCTTCTGGGTCATGATTTTGCTGTGCCAGAACGTCGCCCATCCCTCATTCTGTACCTTAGTCATCCCCTGGGGTGCAAAATAATACGCCTCGTCGCGGATGATCTCTAGGACGGTGTGCTGCCAGCGATCCAGGGGCGCGTAGTTCATCAGGAAGAGCAGGATGTCGCGCTGGGGATTCTCGGGGAAACGGCGCTGTTTGGCGCGCTCGTCCTCGATCTTTTTGCGCTGGGCGGCCATGTATTCGGGTGGGTTAATGTAGTCGCGCATGTAGCCGCGATCAACCCTGAGCCCCTGGGCGGTCTGCTCCTCGGCCTCAGCCTCGCTGGCCAAGGGCTGCTGAGACTGGGCCTCGGGGCGCTTGATGTAGGGCGAATGGTAGTCGATCAGATTTTCCAGCGAGAGGCAGGTGTCGATGAACTCCTCGACCACATCGTAGCCGATGCGATCAATGATCCGCTGGATGCGCGTGGCGTGGTTCGCCATCGCGTCGAGCATCTTGCGGTTCGTGTGGGCGAACCACATATTGTTCTTGAAGAAATCAACGTGGCCGGTAACGTGGGCCATGACCATCTTCTGGGTCACGTCCTCGTTGCCCTCCAGCAGGTAGGCATACGACGGATTGGTGTTGATCACCATCTCGTAGATCGTCGAACCCTGCCAGATATGGCCCTTCATAAGCTGGTCAAAGTCCATGCCAAAGCGCCAGTGCGGGTAGCGGGTGGGGAACCCGCCCATGGCGGCCGTCTCATAGAGCGTGCGGTAATCAAGCACCTCGTAGAGGATCGGGTAAAAATCGAGGCCGTAGTCGCGGGCGTGGGCCTCGATTTCCTCACGGGCAGCATCCAGGTTCGGCGGGATGTGAGTATTCTTCATGCTTCTCTCGCTATCACCATGAGACACGCAAGGCGGCTCGAAAGATCAGGCTATGGATAAAGAGCCCGACGATCATCAGGCCGGAGAGCGCAAGCTGGCTGCGCCGATCAGTCTCTTGCATGATACCATCAGCCAGGGCCGCCGCAATGAGAATATTGCCGAAGAGCCAGATCCGCTCGACCTCGCGGTAGAACAGGCCGGAGAGCAGCATGCCGCCCAGCAGGGCGGTCGCCCCGGCCCAGAGGGCGGCGGCGGGTCGGGCCTGCCCCGCCACGATCTGGCCCAGGCGCTGCCGCGCACCGAGGATCAGCCGGTGCAGCGGCCAGGGGCCAAGGAAGCTGCCGTAGGCCACAGCGTTCACCGCCAGGAAGAACAGGTAGCTCGACAGGCCAATCGGCGAAATACGCTTGCCGACATCGACGCGGTTGTTGGCCATGCCCACGAGGAGGGCCGCAACGCTGTTATAGCCGCTGGCGAGCCAGACCGCGCCCAGCGCCAGCAGCACCGTGCCCGCCACGGTGGCCCCCAGCCCCGCCCAGCGCAGCAGGTCGGCGCGGCGCAGCGGGCCGACGCGCAGCCGCCAGGCCGCTAAGGCGATCACGACAAAAACGAGCATCAGGGTGGTGAAACTGAGCAGCAGGCCGAGGGCGATGAATAGGCCGGCGGCGATGGCGTACCATTGTAGGGTGTAGGGGCGAAACAGCGCCCCCTGATAGTGGGCGCACGCGCACAAATCGACTGGCGCGGCTTCGCCCCGACTCTTCTGCCCCGGCACAAACGCGGCGTATAGCGCGCAGGTGGCGCAGGCCAGCACCGTCGCCAGCAGGGCGTCCAGCGAGGTGGCCGCGTAGATCATAAAGGCCGGCAGCATAGCGTAAATCGCCACCGCCATGACTCCCGCACGCCAGCCGAGCAACCGACAGGCCAGCAGGTAGGTGGGCCACACGCCCAGGGCCGCCAGCGCGATCACGGCCCAGGTGGCGGGCACTGGCCCAGGCCCAAAGGCCCGTCCGACGGCCCAGAGGAATAGCGCGTTGCCGGGCGGGTGGGTCTTACCGTGCAGTGACAGGTCGGGCATGCTGGCCACATAGCCGCGCAAGAACCCCAGTGGGTCGGCACCGATGCGGGGCACATCCTGGCTATAGTCGCCCTCCTGGAGGAAGGTCTGGAAGAGCGAGTCCCAGCCGCGCAGGCTGGCCTTGAGGGCCACCGGCAGGCCGGCGGCGGCCAGCCAGCCCGCGCCGACGACCATGGCGGCGGGCGGCGGCGCGTCCCGGCGCAGCCAGTTCAGCCCGAGCGCGGCGAAGATTGCGAGCAGACCGGCGGGAACCACGACGCCCCAGCCAAACGCGGTGCCAGCGCGGGCCATGAGCGGGAAGGGCCAGAAGGTGCCGGGCAGGTTCGCCAGAGCGACCCAGCCCGCGCCCAGCAGCGCCGCAACCAGGGCCACCCCGAGGAACTCGCGCTGCCAGCGGCGCAGGCGGGGCGCGCCAAGCTGGTAGGCCACCGTCGCGCCGAGCAGCATGGCGGTCGCGCTGGCGGCGAAGGCGCTCCAGAAGGGCAGGTCGGGGGCGAGGCGCAGGACGCCGGAGATCAGCCCGACGCCGATGGCCATTAGCGCGGCGAGGACGAGGGCTAGGGCCAGGGGCCGAGGCAGGTCGATCCGGCGCAGCAGCCAGTAGCCGCCCACGGCCAGCCAGAGGTTGACGGCCAGTTGGCCATAGGGCGGGGCCGGGCTGCGGTCGAGCTTCCAGAGGTCGATGGCCCGCAGGCCGACGCCGACGGCCCGCCCGCTGCCCTGTGGATCGACGGTATCGCTCTGCAAGGTGAGGCAGACCGGGCCGACCTGCGGGCCGGGCGGGATGAGCAAGCGGTAGCTGCGGCTCACCGGCGCGATCAGCAACGGGAGGGAGAGGTCGCCCAGGATCAGATCGGCTCGGGCGACACCCGCCACCGCGCTGCCCAGGAGCTTGATCTGGAGGAGGCTGCGCGGGCGGGCGGGGCCGGCCGCCGGCAGGCAGACCGTGCCCTGGCCCTTTGTCCAGCGGTAGGGCGCGGCCCCGCCCTCAAGCGACTGGAAGCCCACGAAGAGGCCGAGGCTGCGGTCGTCGGCGCGCACCTGGGTGTGATAGGCCGCGCCGTAGTAGGCGAGGGTGAGGAGCAGGGACAGGAGGGCCAGCAGCAAGGGCGGGCGGATGAGGCTGCGGGCCGGGCGAGCCATCAACTGAAGGCCAGTCACTTCCCTTTACCCAGAAAATCCTTGATCGTGTCGTACACATCATCGCGCTCGGCAATCTCGCTGACCACGATCCGCTCGTCGCTGCCCAGGTACTCCTCAAGGTCGTGGGCGAAGCGACCGGAGCCATAGAGCGAGCGCACCTGTCCATAGCAGAACAGGTTCACCTTGGGCATCAACTCCTTCTTCAGCAACTCAACACACTCGCGGGTATCGCCGCCGCCCCAGTTATCGCCGTCAGAGAAGTGAAAGGGATAGATGTTCCACTCCTCAGAGGGGTAGCGCTCGTCGATCAGGCGGTTACAGAGCTTGTAGGCCGACGAGATCTTTGTGCCGCCGCCCTCGCGGATGTGGTAGAACGTCTCCTGATCCACCTCTTTGGCCGCCGCATCGTGGACGATGTAGCGGATGTCGATCTCCTTGTACTGCGAGCGCAGCCACGTCTCGATCCAGAAGGCGGTGATGCGGACAAGATCCTTCTGCTCGGTGCCCATCGAACCAGAGACATCCATCATATAGATGATAACCGCGTTACTCTCGGGAAGCAGCGTCTCCTTCCAAGATCGATAGCGCATATCGTCAGGGATCGGCACGATGACCGGGTCGGCGCTATTGTAGTCGCCAGAGGAGATCTGGCGGCGCAGCGCCTCGCGGTAGGTTCGCTTAAAGTGGCGCAGGGAGTTGGGGCCGGTGCGGCGGATGCCGCTGTACCGCTCCTTCTCGCTCACCAGGTTCTTGCGGCCCTTGGGCTGGATATTGGGCAACTGGAGTTCCTCGCCGAGGATGGCGGCCAGTTCGTCCATGGTGATATCCACCTCAAGGGCGTGCTGGCCGGGATCAGAGCCAGCTTGGCCCTGGCCGGGCTGCTGCCCGTCGCCTTGGCCCACCGGGTCGCCCACATCGCCGTTGCCCTGGCCCACCCCGCCACCCTGCTTTGCGCCGTAACGGAACTGGGGCAGGTCAATCGTAGGCACAGGGATGCTGACAAAGCGCTTGCCCTGGCGCCCGATCATCTCGCCGTGGGACATATACTTGCGCAGATCTTTCTTGATCTTGCCGCGAACGATTTGTCGGAAGCGATTGAGATCGCGGTCAACACGTTTCATTGACATACGTTTGGGGGTGTAGAGATGTGGAGATGTGGAGATGTGGACACGACCGTCACACCTCCACATCTCCACATCCCCACATTAGTAATTGCTCTTGGTATCGCCACGGGCGAAGATCGAGGCCACGTAGTTGAGTACGTCGGTGGCGCTCTGCTCGTTGTAGCCAAAATCGCGGATAAGCCGGGACTTGACCACGTCGATCTTCTCCTGGGTGTCCTGGTCGATCACCCGCGAGACCAGCGAGGTTAGCTTGATGCTATCCTTCTGGTCCTCAAAGAGCTTCAGCTCCAGCGCCTTGTGCAGGCGCTCGTTGGTGCGGTAGTTGAAGGTCTTGCCCTCGACGGCTAGGGCACCGATGTAGTTCATGATCTCGCGGCGAAAATCGTCCTTGCGCGACTCAGGGATATCGATCTTCTCCTCGATACTGCGCATCAGGCGCTCGTCGGGCTCCTCGTACTGGCCGGTGTAGCGGTTGCGCACCTTCTCGCGCTGGGTGTACGCCTTGATGTTGTCGATGTAGTTGCCAGCCAGGCGCTTGATCGCCTCCTCATCGGCGGAGATCGCCCGCTGCACCTCGTTCTTCACGATCTCGGTGTACTCCTCGCGCACGGTGGCCAGCAGGTCGCGGTAGCGCTTGCGGTCGTCCTCGCTGCTGATCAGGGCGTGGTTCTTCAGGCCGCTCTCCAGCTCGTTGATCACCATGAAAGGGTTGATGTAGCCCTCTTCCTGGTTGGTCACCAAGGCGTTGGAGATCTTGTCCTGGATGTAGCGGGCCGAGATACCCTCCATGCCCTCGCGCACGGCCTCCTTGCGCAACTCCTTGATGTTATCCTCGGTGAAGCCGGGCAGGGTCTTGCCGTTATACAGCTTGAGCTTCTGGAGCAACGTGAGGTTGGGCTTTTTGGGATCCTCTAGGCGGGTCAGCACCGCCCACATCGCGGCGACCTCCAGAGTATGCGGGGCGATGTGAACGCGCACCTTGCGCTTGTTGAAGTCGCGTTCGTAGATCTGCACCTCGTCGCGCAAGCGCGTGACGTAGGGAATATCAATGCGGACGGTGCGATCCTTGAGTGCCTCCATGAATTCGTTGTTCTCGAGTCGGCGGTACTCAGGCTCGTTGGTGTTGTGTGCCACCACATTGCCCACGCCGCAGACGAAGTTATGCAGGCCGACGCACTCAATGTCGTAAACCCACTCATCGGTAACGGGACGAGAGTGAAGGTGCGCCTCAAAGGTGGTGCGGCGACCTCCGCGCTTGCCCTCGCCGGAGACGAAGCGGATACGGTAAGCCGGATCGCGCTCGGGCCGCTCAGCGGTGTAGACGCTATAGTCGTATCCTAGCAGTGTCGCCAGGGTACCAACCTGTGCGGCCAGCATCGGCGAGATCGTCTTATACTCAAAGAACTTATCGTGGTAGGCGGTTGATGTAGCACTGGCGAGGGCTGCGGGAAGCTTGCGCGTGCCGTCAGTCCGCATCAGTTCATCAAAGGCGTGCTGGAGCAGATCGCGGGGCAGACCGAAGAGAAAGTCGGGCAGGCGCTTGTTGACCGCCCCTTCGCCACAGTGGTGGGCAGCCAGATGCTTGATCGCCTCAGAGCCGAGGTAGAGCCGCCATGCCGAATCGGTCTGGGCACCGGAGTCGATGGAGCCATCGGCGGTGGAGATACGGGCGTAGGCGAGACGCACCCGCTCAAGCTCATCAGGATCAGCCTGGCTAATCACGATTCCGCCATTGGTACCGTTGACGTGACCCTCAGTAGCGTACCAGACCAGCACGGTGATCAGATCCTTCAGTGCGTCGGCATCCTCAACCGGGTGGTAGACCGCACGGATGGCAGTAGCGTGGCGGGGCAGATCCAGCCGAACCCATCCAGGCGGGCAGGGACGGATAATCTTGCCGCCATCGGCAAGAGTGCGTGCATCACTGCCAATAAAGCCAGGGATACCCGCGACTATGTCAATCAGCGCGGGGCCATCATCAGAGGTGAACGCCTGATCAAAACGGCGCAAGGCCATTATCTCGTGGCGCTCCTCAGGATAGAATGTCTGTCCCGTGCGGTCATAGATCGAGTGGTTCGGGGTCGTCTCTACCGTACCCCACTTCTGTGCGGTCGTGTACATATCGCCGGTAAAGCGATGGCGAATAAGCGACTTCACGGGAGTCCAGCCGATGCGCTGACGCTCAAAGTCGTAGGCCAACACCTCCAACCCGTCAGGAGACAACTCAAACTCATCATGAAGTGCGGCAAGCGTTGCCCACTTCACCGCGCCACGGAAGCGGTAGGGAATAGGGGTTCCCCCCGCCACGCTGTGCCCCAGAATCACTTCATCAATGTCAGTCTGGGCAAACTTCTTCGACTTGATGCGGTGTTCCTGGGAGGCACCGAGCAAGTCGTAGAGAAAGGCCACATCGAGCTTGAGCATCTCGACGAACTCGATGATCCCACGGTTGGCGATGTTGAACTCGCCATCGAAGTTGAAGGCACGCGGGTCGGAGTCCGAGCCGTAGATCGCGATCTTGCGATAGTTAATATCGCCGGTTAGCTCAGTGGAGTCCTGATTCTTCTCGTCTTTAGGCTGGAAGGTACCGATACCAACGCGATCCTGCTCGCTGAAGACTAGGCGGCGCATGCGGACGTGCTGCATCACCTTGGCCCAGTCGCCATCGTAGCGGCGCATCAGATCTTTATAGTGAAAGCGGCAGACCGGGCAGAGGTCGCCGACAATCTGCAGGTGTTCCTCGGCAGGGCGCTCCGCGTTGATCTGCTCAAGCAGGCGCTCGCGCATATCCAGAGGCACCAGATGCAGAGGCTCCTCGTGCATCGGGCACTTCTCCCAATCGGCCTCGGGCACCTTGGCGTAATCAAAGCCGCCCAGATCATCAATGTCGCCCAGGTACCAGTCGTAGGTATAGAGCGCACCGGCATCCGTCTTCGAGTAGTGTTCCAGGCCCTTCTTCAGGCGGCGCACAATCGTCGACTTGGAGGAGCCGACGGGGCCGTGCAGCAGCAGCACGCGCTTCTCGGTGCCGTAGCCCTTAGCCGCGCCCTTGAAGAAATTTACCAGGCGCATGAGCGGGATCTCAAGGCCGAAGATCGAGTCGTCGCCATTGAAGGAGGCATCGGAGAAGAACTTGTAGCGGATGAGCCGCTTCTTGGCGTCGATGAACTCCTCGGTGCCGTACGACATAATCATGTCGTAGATGCGCTGGAATCCGTTGCGGGTAACGCGGGGATCATTCGTCGCAAGGTCGAGATAGTCCACGAACGTCCCGCGCCAGTTTAGCTGAAGGAACTGCTTGCGATCCTGCAACTCACCGAGGAACTGCATCAGTGACGAGCCAGTCATAGCCATGTATGATCCTCCTGCTGAGGCTGCCGCCCATGGGCGATTCGGTTACGCGAAAGGGACGGGTAAATCGCCGCGCCGGGCACGCCGAACTCTAGGGAGTCGCTTGGACATGAAGCGAGCGGAGTTGCTAACGTGCGGGTGTGAAATCTCGGTGCTGGCTGTATGGCAATACGGGCGGCACTTAGACCATGTGCGCGGATGCGCTGGTTCGCCCGCCGCCCGCCAGACTATACAGCTTGGATCGTAGGGAGTCGTTTCGAGGAGTGCCTGACAGGACAAGTGTAGGCATTATAGCAACTGTGATCAGGTGCGTCAAGGATTTTATGTCGTGTTGACAACGCACAGATGTGTCTAATCAACCCGACGCAGGCGGGCCAGAAGCTAGCGCACCAGCAGGGGCCGGGCCACGCGAGCGCTCAACACGGGGGTAGAGTCGGTCTCATAGGCCCCGCTATCGCAGCCGGATGCCGCACGGGCGACACCGCTTCAGCGTGACCGTCCTGCGATGAGGCGACGCGGCGATGATGCGCGCCTATCGCCGCATCGCCGCATCGTCTCGTCGCTGAACGGTCGCGTGGGTTTGAACATGCCTAAATGTATTCTATGCTAAAGTATAGTCGATTCTGGGTATCGTCCGTCTTTACGTAACCTTTTTCTCTACCTTCTCGTTTCTTGACTGAAGCGTCCTCAGCAGGGGAACAGCACGTGGCCACCTGGAAGGACGATATCAGCGAGGTGATCAGGCAGGCGCAGCAGGGCGACCAGCGCGCCTTCGACATGATCTATGACCGCTTCGCTGACCCGATCTTTCGCTATGTCTATGCACGCTGTGGTGACGTTAGCGCGACCGAGGATCTGCTCGGAGATCTCTGGGTGCGCGTCGTTGAGCGGCTGGCGAGCTTTCGTCCTCCGCCAAGCGGTGTGGAGCAGGCATTCGCCGCGTGGCTCTACCGGATCGCGCACAACTTGGTGATTGACAGCTTCCGGCGCAAGTCAGCGGGGAATATCCCGCTCGACCCGAACATCTCTGATCGCGAGCCGACACCCGACGAGCACGCCATCAGCAGCGACGAGCGCCGCACGCTCCACGCGGCAATTGCGAAACTCACCCCTGACCAGCGCGAAGTGGTGCTGCTGCGCTTTATCGAGGAGCGCAGCAACGCCGAGGTGGCGGTGCTGACTGGGCGCAGCGAGGGCGCGGTGAAGGTGATGCAGCACCGGGCGCTCGGTGCCCTCGCCAAGCTGCTTGGTGGCAGCCGAGGGCGTAGGCCGACAGACCGGGCCGAGCCGTGATTGTGCGTGCATGACAGGGCGAAGCGACCACCTATGACAGACTCGTCCCACAGCATCGAGGAAGCACTAGACATCTGTCTGGCACGTATGCGCGCCGAGGAATCTGCCGAGGAGTGCATGCGCGACTTCCCGCAGTATGTCGGCGAGCTGGAGCCGCTACTCGCAGCGGCGGCCCAGCTATGCAACTGGATCCCCCCCGAGTTGTCGATCCGCGCGCGGACAGCGGCGCGGACACGGGCCAGGCTGGCGCTGCGCCGTGCCCACCGGCAGCGGGAGTCGTGGCGGTGGGGCAGTTGGGCGCTACGGCTGGGGACAGCCGTACTCCTGGCCATCGCGCTCTTCGGGGGCGGGGTTGCCTTTGCAGGCAGCAGCCTACCCGGAAGCCCGCTCTATGGCGTGAAGCGGGCCGGCGAGTCGGCTCGGCTTGCCTTCACCCGCAACAACGCGGATCGGGCGCGGCTAAACTTGGCCCTCGCCCAGCTGCGGATTGATGAGATTATCGCCGTGGCCAAGGCCGGTCAGCGGGTTGACCCACAGCTGATCGCGGATCTGGATGGTTCCTACCTCGCAACGGCGCGGGCGATTTGCGAGCTTGTCCCTGAGCAGCGGCCCGGCCTGCTCGTGATCTATCGCGCCCAGATTGAGGCGCATCAGGTCGTCCTGACAAAGGCTCAGACGAGCGGCTTGCCCGACTCCGCGCGCCAGGCACTCGATGCAGCCAGCCGGGCTAGTGCGGGCGCCGACACGCTGCTGGCAAGCGAAATTCGTCGGCATGCGCCAGAAGTCAGTCCTGCCCCGACCTTGGCGGCAGCGACGATCACCGCAACCGCAGTGACCCCGACGGTGATCCCCAGTCCACATCCATCGGCCACGCGAACCGTCACGCCGTCGGCGATGCCATCAGCTACGCCGACCGTCGCAGATCTGCCCGCGCCAACGATACGCCCGTCGGCGACGTTGCGCCCGCGCCCGCGCCCGATATCTCCTGTTACGCCACCCACAGAGCTGCCGACCAATCCACAGAACGGCGTAACGCCGGAGCCAACATCGCAAAACCCTGGCGGGGATCCGCCCCGCGCGGTGAGGACGCCAGCGCCGGGACAACCCAGCCCGCCCGAGTCGCCTAGGCCACCCGAACCCAGCCCGCCCGAGTCGCCTAGGCCACCCGAACCCAGCCCGCCCGAGTCGCCTAGGCCACCCGAACCCAGCCCGCCCGAGTCGCCCAGGCCACCCGAACCCAGCCCGCCCG
>CAISPW010000240.1 GCA_903887465.1 uncultured Oscillochloris sp.
AGCGGCCTCAGACAGGCCGCTTCAGCGGCCGTCGTCAACCTCGCCCGCCCGTTTACGGGCCGGGCGCTCTCTTTAGGAATTTCCGTGGAATCGGCGAAAAGCGGCGTTACCGCGTCAGGACGGGAACGACGAAAAGGGGCGCGCCTACCCGGAGTAGGTACGCCCCTTCCATGTCACCCCGCGCCCGCTGCGCACCCGCCACATGCCCGCCCCGGCGATCAGCATATAGCAGAGCAGCCCAAACGGCCAGAGCAGACCGTAGACCATCGGCTGCCGGTAGAGCCGTCGGTAGAGGACGCTGCGCAGGGCCAGGGCCACGAGCAGGCTCAGCCCGCCCCCCGCCAGGGCCGCCCAGGCCACGTCCTGCGCGCCCAGCATCAGCCCGGCCAACCCCACTGCGATGATCCAGAGCGGGCCGAAGGTCGTAAGGATCAGCCCGGACATGGCCCACATTGAGCGCCCGCCGCCGCTGCGGTAGCCCGCCGCCGCATGCTTCATCAGCCCCTCGGCCACCTCGCGCCCGCTGGTGTACATACGCACCCGCAGGTGGGCCATACCCTCGGCGAAGCCCACCCGGTGGCCGGCGGCGCAGATCGTCTGGGCCAGCCGCACATCCTCAAGCACCTCGCCGCGCACGGCGGCGTGGCCCCCCGCATGCACATATGCCTCCCGCCGCACGAAGATGCATTGGCCATTGGCCAGCACCTGGTCGGGCCGCATATTGGGCCGATCCATCTCCTCAATCGGGAAGAGCGCCATGATCAGGGCCAGAAAGGGCGGCAGCACCACCCGCTCCCAGAACGTGCCTAGCTCCAAGAAGGGGAACACGGTGAGCAGATCGAGCCTGCGGGCGCTGGCCGAATCCAGCAGGGCCGCCGCCAGACT
This sequence comes from uncultured Oscillochloris sp., assembly GCA_903887465.1. Taxonomy (GTDB): domain Bacteria; phylum Chloroflexota; class Chloroflexia; order Chloroflexales; family Chloroflexaceae; genus Oscillochloris. Next base: position 886 of record CAISPW010000240.1, read on the forward strand.
TGGCTCGGCCACGGTGTCGGCGTCGAGGAAGAGCAGCCACGCGCCGCTGGCCGCATCGCTGAGTTGCTGACATGCGTTGCACTTGCCCACCCAGCCCGGCGGCAGCGGGCGACCGGACCGCACGCGCAGGCGCGGGTCAGCGATGTCGGCCAGGATCGCACTGGTGCGGTCGGTCGACCCGTCGTTCACCACGATCACCTCGATCTGCGGGTACGTCTGGGCCAGGGCGGCGCGCACACAGCGCCCGATGCTGCGCTCCTCGTTGCGGGCCGGGATGAGGATGGAGATCAGGGGCGGGTTGAGCGGGTGATCGGCAGCGACGAGGTGCGGGACGCGACTGAGCCGGTGTGCGTCGCGGGCGATCATAAGTAGCAGCGCCGCGCTGATGGCCACCATGATGGCGGGGAAGAGCATAATATGGATTGCAGATTGCAGATGATAGAGGGTGGGCATGAGCAAGAATCTTTGTTAGCGCGAATAAGTCCTGGGTTAAGTTGCCAGCAGGGAGGGTATCTGCCGATGACACCCGTAGTCGTCCCAGTCCCCATTCAGGACGAGGGTGCGCAGGGCGGCCAGCGCATCGCTGGTTTCCCGACTCCATCGCATCCCGGCCCCCTTCTGCCGCTGGGCCACGATCTGGTCATTGCCCTTCTCCGCCTGACCGCTCCCGCTATACGGGCTGGTTCGCCGCCGTTCGCCATAGTCAGGGATGAAGGGGCGGCGTGCATCCAGATAGCCGATCAGCTTGTCCCGCCACTCGGTCGTGCGGGCCTCGGGGCGGTATGCCTCCAGGCTGGCGATGGCGGCATCCACCTCACCGCGCCAGAGGTGGTGATAGACCGTCCGCAGCAGCGCCTTCTTCGCCCGACGCCCGCGACAGAACATGCTGGCCCACTCGCTACCGCGTTTACGCAAATGAAACCAGTCCAGAATCATGCGCGTGGCGGACCAGCGCTGGTGCAGGCTCAGCACCCAGGCGCGAATCCACTGCGCCCCATCGGCCAGCACCAGCAGGCGCCGGTCACGACCGGCGCAGAGCAATGCCAGCGCCCGCAGTATCGTCAAAAAGGTCGCGCCGGTGCCACTCACATATCGGGTGCCTGCGGTGGTCGTCACCCGTGCGGTGCGCAACTCCCAGAAGCCACCCCCATCTTTCCGGGTACATACCTCATCCATCGCGACCAGCACCTCATCCGGCTGCACCTGGGGGCCAAGGCAGCGCAACTGAGATGTAGTGCGCTCCGGTTCGTGCGGGTGGCGGGCCAACACCCGTTCCCAATCCGCCACACTGACCCCTTCGGGTGGGCGGTTCGCACCCGCTGCCAGGGCCGCATCCACGGCCGCCGTCAGTTCGGGCGGCCAGGCGGCCCGACCGCGAGCCTCCTTCGGAGGGGCCAACTTGGGGGTGAGGTCGGCCAAATCGGGACGACTCAACAGCGCTTCGGCGGCCGCGATTTCGGCCTGGCGCACCTGTTCGCCGTGCTGGCGCACCAGGATACGCAGCATGGTGTCGCTCAACAGCGGCGTGGGCAGGGGCTGCCCGCCCAGCAGTCGGCTTGCCGTCGCAAACGAGAGTTCTTGGGGCAACAGACAGGCCCACTCTTGCAAGCCACGCATGATGATGATCCCCTGATGGGGCGGCAAGACGGCATTGCCAGGCATGACATGGCTGCCGTCACCGACCGGCGCAAAGACCTGGCGCTGCAGGGTCAGCTTGCCAACGCGGCTCGCGACGATGACTGGCGCGTGGCCGTCAGCGTGGGTGCGCAGGGGGGGAAAGACGCTCGCGGTACGGTTCCGCCAGCGTCGCATCGACCACGTCCCATTGCGCTTGGAGTACCCGTTGCAAGATTTGGGTGCCAACGGTATGTGTGGTGGCTTCCAACTGATCGAGCGCCGTTGTCGGCTGCAAGGCCGCCACATGGGTGGCGGGAAGATCAAAGGTGGCCAGATCGGTATGCTGCTCAGGCGTCTGATCATCGACTTCCCGTATGATGACCTGTATGCGGCGCATCGGATCCTCCTTGGCGTATGGGGTGTTTTCCCCATCCTATCCATACCGAGCCGAGCTTGACCCAGGACTTATTCGCGCTAAGACATGGTTTCAGAGCGGCCAATTTTACTTTACACTCTTGGCATACTTACCCCCCCTAGCCCCCCCGCAAGCGGCATATCTTTACCCACATCTTTTTTTACCGCATGACAATGCGGTAAACGGGGTAGTATACTTGCCCTGCGGAGGGCAACGGGGCAGGTAATCCTTAAGATTTTCCGGCCCCAAAACCCCTCTCCTCAACCCCGGATGC
>CAISPW010000241.1 GCA_903887465.1 uncultured Oscillochloris sp.
GGGAAGACTACAACGGTAGTGCTATATATTTTGCAAAAATGTGCCAGCGAAGCTGGCACATTTTTGCAAAATATAAAGAAGTGGATCGGCCACAGGCAGTTCTAGCGCACATGCAACGTGAGCAACTCCGGCTCCGGCACCTCGGCCGGCAGCGCCGCGCCGTTCGCCGGGTTGTAGAGGCCGATGATTAGGCGATAGTCGCCGGGGGGCAGGCTCGGCAGGGCCATGTCGGCCCGGTCGATCACCAACTCGTCGGTTCGCCAGCGCGAGCTGGGGTAGTCATCGTAGCGCAGGGGCAGGTCGCGCTGGGCTACTCGCGCACCGCTGGCGTCGATCACGTGGATGAAGAGCGTATAGTCGACGCCCGTGGCGGACAGGCTGCGCCAGTAGAGGTTGATCTGCACGGGCTGGCCAGGGTCAAGCTCGCGTTGGTCGGCCCCCTCCAGCGGCGCAATCCGCGAGCGCAGCTCGCCCGGCTTGATCTCGTAGCCGAGCAGGGCGATCTGGCCGCCGAACGACATCCCACGGCGCACGAACCGCATCTCGTCAAGATGTTCGCCCAGGTCGAGGATCGCCCCGCTCGGGCCGGGCTGCACCCCCGCCCTGCGCGGTGGGAATGCCCGCACCACCGTCGCGGCGGCGCGGATCTGGGCGTAGGCCGCGTCGTCCTCCGCGCTGCGCAGGTCGTCGTTCACCGCCAGATAGCGAAACCCGTTGGCGCGATACCACGCCAGGCTCTGCGCAGTGATCCGCTTGAGTGGGAAGATTGCCACCCTGCCGCCGAAGAGGGTAGGCGGCAACTCGGCGGCGCTGCGCGCACCCTGCGGCAGTTTCTTGAGATCCTCAGCGGCGACAACCATGGTATGCGGTCGGCTCCAGTAGTCCAGGTGCTTGTAGGTGTTGTACGCCTGCGGAATCACCAGGGCGGCGGCGAGGATCGCCAGCGCCGCATGCTGCGCCGCCCTCGGTCGCACCCGCCGCGCGATCTCGTCGGCCAGGGCCACCGCACCCGCCGCCGCGAGCAGGATGAGCAAGGGCAGGATCGGCAGCAGGTTGCGGGTGAAGTGTACGGCGTAAGAAAGCAGCAGCAGCTGCGCCGGGATGATCGCACTCAACAGCACGCTGACCTGCGCGGGGCGGTGTCGGGCCAGGACGGGCAGCCCGACCAGCAGCAGCAAGCAGACCGTCGGCAGAAGTCCTTCGTCCCAGTAGAAGTAGGCATACGCGCCGAAGGGCCAGGTGCCCACAAAATCGCCGTGCCCGCCGTTGGCGTAGTGCGCCGCGTTAAAGCGCAGGTCGCCAAGGAAGGTTTGCATGTCGAGCAGGGCGTAGGGCGTGGTGGCCAGGAAGGCCAGGATCGACACCGCCCCGCATGCCACCAGCATAAGGAACGGGCGTCCGAGGCTGGCACGGTGCCAGTGGATCACGTGGGCCAGCATGATCGCGGGGACGACCGCACCGGCGTTGTACTTCGTGCCGGCGGCGAGTCCCAGGGCCACGCCGGCCAGCAGGTAGCCGCGCCAACTCCCATCGCTGGCGACCACCCACGCCCCCAGGATGCAGAGGAGAACCCACAGACTGGTCGGCGCGTCCACCGTGATGTAGTGGCTGTGGGTTACGTGGAAGGCCGTCACCATCAGGGCGACGGCCGCCAGCAGCCCGACGCGCCGGTCGAACATGCGTCGGCCCAGGGCGAGTATGGCGGGCACGCTGGCTGCGCCCAGGATCGCCGTGAGCGTGCGGCCCCAGATGTAGAGCGCGGGCACGCTGGTGACGCCGTTGTTCTTGAAGGGGATGTCCTGGTCGGAGCGATACAGCCCGGCGGCGACGCCCCACCAGACATGCAGCTTGGTGGTGGCGGCCAGCAGATCGTAGTAGAGCGAGGGGTAGCGGAAGATGTGCGGGCTGAAGTCGCCGTCGCGCACCATGCGGATCGCCACCTCAAGCACCGCTGGCTCATCGACGTGTTCGACGTAGGGCAGGCTGCCGCCAACCAGCCAGACCCGTAGCGCCAGGGCCACGATGAAGAGGCCGAGCGGCAGGATCCCCCGCTCTATCCAGTTAGGACGATGTTTTACCATGCCGCCTCCGGCGGGGGTTTGGGGTGGCTTTGTCACTCCCAAAGATTTTTCGCACTACCGCAAACGTCACCCTGTCGCGGCAACGTTCGCCGGGGGCTGAAGCTGAAGCCCCCGGCGAGGTTGACGACGGCCGCTGAAGCGGCCTCAGACAGGCCGCTTCA
>CAISPW010000242.1 GCA_903887465.1 uncultured Oscillochloris sp.
ACGTTTCGGGGTCACGGGTTTCGCGTCTCGGGAAGGCACCCGACACACGTAACACGCAACACCGAACACGAAGCGGATATCGTCGCCACAGCGGTCGCTGGTGACTTGCTGGCATATGTGGCGGCGTCGGGCGGGCTTGTGTGAGGCAGTATGGACGTTTATTATAATTTACGCGCACCCACGCTGCGCCATCCAGACTGCACCCCTGTGACGTCCCCTAGAGGGCCGAAGCACTTGTAATCCAAGTACTTCGGCGCTACAGTCGGCCCCTGCACGCGGTGCAGGGGCCTTTGTGATCTCCACACCCAGCGTGAGCACACGTCAGCCTCCAACTGTGGCGCAATTGCGCCACGGTCAGGTTTCGTGCGCGCTGCGCATCTGTCGAACGTCGTGGAATACATTTAGGAGGTTGGGGCGGCACTGCCGCCAATTAGTCCCCAGGAGGGCATTGGTACAATTGAAGCAGCAAACCTACGCCGAGTACATCATGGATCGCCACAGCTTCTCCGGCGAGGGCCGCCTGACCGACTTCCTCACCCGCGAGTGCGGCCAGTTGATGCTGGGCGGGCGGGCGAACCTCAACGAGTTGGCCGAGAGCCACGGCGCGCCGCTTGAGGTGGCCTACACGCCGCAGATTACGGCGCAGGTGGAGCGCATGCGGGCCTGGGCCGCCCAGGCCCGCGCCCGCAGCGAGTACGCGGGTGCCTTCCTCTACGCCTACGCCACAAAGGCCAATTTCGCCGCCGAGGCGGTGGAGACGGCCCTGGCTGCTGGCGCTCACTATGAAACGTCGGCGGCCGCCGATGTGACGATTGCCCATAGCCTCTGGCGTCAGGGTACCCTGCCCGAGGGCCGGCTGATCTGCTGCAATGGCTCGAAGGAGCCTAACTATATCGCCGCCATCTGCGATCTGCGCCAGGACGGATGCGAGTCGGTGATCCCGGTACTCGACGACCTTGATGAACTCGATGCCTTGCTCGGCTGCCCCGCGCCGCTCCAGATCGGCGTGCGCGAGCGGGCCGCCGGTAACCGCGACGGTCGCCACCCCGGCCAGGATCGCTTCGGCCTCAGCGCCGCCGAGATTGATCAGGCCGCCGCGCGGATCGCTGGCAGTCGGCACCGCCTGGTGCTTTATCACGCGATGATCGGCAGCCAGGTCGAGGACGAGGCCCACTTCCTCGACACCCTGCGTGAGTCGGTGGCGGGCTACTGCCGCCTGCGCCAGCGTGTGCCGAGCCTGCGCTACCTCAACTTCGGCGGGGGCGTGCCCACCTCGGGCTACCGCATCGGCTTTGCGTTCGATTACGCCGGATTCCTCACCAAGCTCATGGTGACGATCCGCGACACCTGCGCGGACTACGCCGTGCCGATGCCCGACCTGATCGGCGAGTTTGGTCGCTACACCGTGGCCACCCACAGCGTCTTCCTGATCGAGGTGGGCGCGGTGAAGGCCGGTCAGCCCGACGACCCCGACTGGTATCTGGTGAACAGCAGCCTGATGGTCAGCCTGCCCGACAGCATCCTGGTCGAGGGCCAGGAATTCGTGATCGTGCCGCTGAACGGCTGGGATCGCCCGGTGCGCCCGGTGCGCCTGGCCGGTCGGCGCACCTGCGATAGCGACGATGTTTACCCGCGCCCCCAGCACGCGCCGCTGATGCTGCCCGATATGGGTGCGGGTCTCATCCTGGCGATTTGCGGGGTGGGTGCCTACCAGCAGATGATCTCCGGGCGCGGCGGGGCGCACCACTGCCTCAGCCCCGAACCCGCCCGCGTGATCTTCAGCGAGGTGGCCGGTCGGCTGCGCTCGCGCCATGTGCCCCAGCAGGATCAGGCGACGATCATGCGCCTGCTCGGCTACCCGCCCCAGCATATGGCCGTGCCGCTGCCCTTCACACGCCCGGTCACGCTCCCTACGCCGCGCCCGCTGGCCTTCGGTGCCGCAGCGACCCGCCGCCGTATGCGCGAGCGGGTGGCGCGCGCGCGGTAGCACAACGGCCCAGAAACTCGCTGCGAGTGTAGACGACCGACGACCGCTTGCGGTTGTCGGTCGTCTACACTCTGGTTCAGTGGTGTCTGTTGTGGGTCTACCGCTCCAGGCCGTCAGCCGGGGCCAGCAGGGTGCGGTTGGCCTACGACCGCAGGGCGTGCCTCAGCCAGGCCACCGTTCGGCGGATGGTTTGCGGCTCGATGGGCAGGGAGAGGTGGCTGGCGCCGGGGATCAGGTGGAACTGGCCCCAGCCCGCTGTGGCCGCGTGTACCTCGGCGTCTGACCCAGTGTGCAGTACGGCGTCGCGCCCAGCGTAGATCAGCAGCAGCGGCGGGCGGTCGTCCTGCGCCTTGAGGCGCGACAGGCTGCCCAGGAGATCGAGTTGGCTGAAGAGATCCCAGGTGCCGATGCGCGCGCGGATGCCGCTGGTCTGCCAGCCGCGAGCGACGTGGTAGGCGGTGCCGTCGCGGAAGAGGTGGATGAGGGTCGGGCGGAATAGCCGCAGCGCCTCGGCGATCTGCACGCGCCGATACGCTGCGTTGGTTAGGTGCAACCTAGGCGGAACCTCCCAGAGGGCCAGTGCGTCGCAGGGGGCACCCTCGGCCACGGCGCGTGCCGTCACCGCGCCGCCCAGACTCATGCCGAGCAGGCCCACTTGGGCGTAGCACCCGTGCAGCCAGTGCGCCGGCCCGGCCACGCTGGCGACGATGTCGGGGAATGCCTGCGGGCGCGGGCTTTCGCCGTGGCCGTCGAGGTCGACGAGCAGGGCGGCCATGCCCGCATGGATCAGGGCGTCGACGAGACGCCATGCGTAGAAGGTTTTGTCGCAGCCGGAGCCGTGGGCGACACAGACGGCGGCCCGCGTGCCGCCTTTGGGCGCGATATGCAAGGCTGGGACTGGCCCGTATGCCGCATCAATGTCGATCCGCTGGACTGTCCGATCCCCATAAATGCCCGGCATGAGCTGGCGCTTGGGGTTGAGTCCGGGTCGGGCTAGGCAGGCTAGGCCCGCCTGAAGCGGCAGAGCCAGGGGCAGGGTGGCCAGGAGCGCGGGGGCACGCGGGTGTGTGCGGGCGGCGACCAGGGCCAGCAGCGGCCCGATGGCCCCGCCGCCCCAGCCCAGCCCGCGCAACTCGGCCCGGTCGGCCAGCGTGTCGAGCAGGCCCAGCCAGAGGGCCATGCTGTTGAGCAGGTGTCTCATCTCCAGGCCATTCCTGAACGTAGCGCTTAGAGCATCGCCGACAGATCATCGTAGCGGGCCGCGACCGTCTCGTGCAACTCGGCGCGCAGTGCATCGCCGGTTGGACGACGGTGGGCGATCTTCATGATCTGGCGGCTGAGTTCAGTGTCGTGCAAGATGTCGGTGAGCCAGAGCGCGAAGTCGCCGCGATCCAGGTGGTAGGCGAGCGAGGAGAGAGACACACGGCTGATCGCGGTGCGGAACTCCGAGAGGTTGGCGGCCGTGCCGCAGGTCGTCCCCGACGGGTCGCGAAAGACAAACCACTTATCGCTGGGCAGGGGCACGGCGACATACTTGTGCAGGTGGCGGATATGCGGCACCCGACGGGTTCCGGTGCGGAAGACAATATCGTTGATCTGGCAGGAGTCTGACTTATCCAACGGCGTGATCAGGCGGGCGTGGCCGCGCGCGAGGGTTGGCAGGTGCGAGCGGATCTCCGCCCAGCAGGGATTGGCAGACAGCAGGGCGTCGAAGCGGGTGAGATCCTCGGAGTTTTTGGTGCGGGTGAGCGCCCAGACCTGCACAGCCTCGATGATCGCGGGGGCGACCTGGCCGGGGCGGTAGCTCACGACGGCCACGCCGCCGCCGCTCATCAGGTCGAGTACGGTACCGGTGAACGGCGCGGTCCAGTCGGCATAGCTCTGCTGGACCTCATCGATCAGGATCCAGTGCGGTCGACCGCAGCGCGCGCGCAGGTCGAGCAAAGCGCGCAGCAGGCGCTCGGTGAAGACGTTGCGCATGGCGACCGGCATCCACGACAAGTCGATGATCAGGTTGCAGCGGGCGTACTCACAGAGCGTGATCACATCGCCGACGCGCTGGAGTTGTGTATCGCGGCCACCCACGAGCATGGTGTGGGGCAAGGCGGCCAGGCTGCGGTAGTCGCCCTCGGGATCGATGATCACGGTCTGGTAGCCCTGGAGCATAATCTCCTCGGCGATCAGGCCACCGAGCCACGATTTGCCGCTGGAGCTGTCGCCGGCGATGCCCCAGACGCTATCGATCAGTTGCCAGGCATCGATCAGGAACGGCGTCTGGTCGGGTCGCCAGCCGAGGCTGAGTTGCTGCTCGGGGCGCACCTTGCGCGGGGCGATCCGACCGGCGATCATGTCACGGATCAGGCCGCGCATGCCGGCGGCGGCGGGCTCGGGCAAGACGAGGTCGGCCTGATCTTTGAGCGCCGGGGTGGCGTTATCGACGGCGACCGCAAGCTCGGCCAGGGCCAGCAAACTACGGTCGTTCTCGGCATCGCCGCAGGCCACCATATTTCGATCCGAGAGGCCGAGCTCGCGCAGGGCGTAGGCCAGGCCGGAGCCTTTGGTCGCGCCGAGCGGCAGCACCATCACCGCGCCACGGTTGTACTCGACGGTCGCGCCGCCGCCGCAGGCGCGCAGCGCCGTCAGGATCGGCTCGTCGTGCGGCACATGGGTGGCGATCAGGGCCATACCGTGTTCGAGTGGCAGATGCAGAGATTCAATACGCTCAAGCAGGGTGGCCGGGAGCCGCCCGAAGGGCAGCAGCACGACATCCTGACGCGGGAAATAGATCACCGCGCCGTCCTCGGCGATGATCGCATCAAACAGTTCCGCGAAGGGACCCTCGGGCGTGAAGCTGGCCAAGGTGCGCCCGGTGACCAGGATCAGGATGATGTGCGCCGCCTTTGCCGCGCGCAGTGCATCCCAGGTCGCCGGTGAGACGTGGCCATCCTCGGCGAGGGTGCCGTCGAGGTCAGAGGCGAGAATAGTCAGGTGCATAGGGTCCTCGCTTTTGTCCGGCCCGATGAACAGTGCTATTGTACAATACTACCGCAGTGCTGACTGGTCTATGGGACGGTGGCCCCAGACCGGCTTTTTGTGGCGCGTTGGCGGCTTCGCGGCCAACGCGCCACAGAGAAATAACCTGGCCCTACACCCCCAGCGGCAGGTACTATTTTATGGACGACGACACGATTGCGGCGATCGCCACGCCGCCCGGCGAGGGCGGCGTGGGCGTGGTTCGCCTGAGCGGCCCCAGTTCCCTGGCTGTCGCGGCGGCGATCTTTCGGCCCGCCCGCCCCGGCCCGCTGCGGCCCTACCGATTACGCTACGGCCACGTGGTGGACCCGGCCACGGGCGCGGCGGTGGACGAGGCGCTCTGCGCGTTCATGCGCGGGCCGCGCAGCTTCACCCGCGAGGACGTGGTGGAGATCTCGTGCCACGGCGGCCCGCTGCCGGTGCAGACCACCCTGGCCCTGGCGCTGGTCGCTGGGGCGCGCCTGGCCCGGCCGGGTGAGTTCACCCTGCGGGCCTTCTTGAGCGGGCGGATCGACCTGACCCAGGCCGAGGCCACGCTGGATGTCGTGCGCGCCCAGACCTCGGCGGGGCTGGCCCTGGCCCAGGCCCAGTTGGGCGGCTGGCTGGCCCGCGAGGTGCGCGCCGCCCGCGCTGGCCTGATGGAGTGCCTGGCCTATGTCACCGCCGTGGTGGACTTCCCGGAGGATGAGGTGGCCCCGCAGGACATCGGCCCGCAGCTGCGGGCCGGGCTGGCCACCGCAGCGGGGCTGCTGGCCGGTGCCGACCAGGGCGTGATCTATCGCCAGGGTGCCCGTGCGGCCCTGGTGGGTCGGCCCAACGTGGGCAAGTCATCGCTGCTGAACGCGCTACTGCGCGCCGACCGGGCAATCGTCACGCCCATCCCCGGCACCACCCGCGACACCCTGGAGGAGACGGCCAACCTCGGCGGCATCCCGGTGGTGCTGATCGACACCGCCGGGATCCACGATAGCGCAGATCATGTCGAGCGGCTGGGCGTCGCGCGCGCGCGCCAGGCGCTTCAGGGTGCCGATCTCGCCTTGCTGGTTCTCGACGCGATGGTTCCCGTCGGCCCTAGCGACATGGCTATTGCCGCGCTGACCCGCGAGAAGCCGACGATCATTGTATGGAACAAAGCCGATGCCGCACCCGCAGCCGGGCCGGGATGTGCGCAGGGGCCAGCGATCCCTGCGCACATCCCCGCCCTAGCGACCGTCGCCACCTCGACGATCACGGGTGCCGGGATCGCCGAGGTCGCCGAGGCGATCATCCGCGCCCTGCTAGGCGGCGCGCCGCTCGCCGCCGGCCAGGCCCGCCTAGTGAGCAGCCCGCGCCACCGCGATGCGCTACAGCGCGCGGTAGATCACCTGCGCGCGGCGGCGGATAGCTGGGACGCGGGCCGCCCAGTCGACCTGCTGGCGGGCGACCTGACCGTGGCCCTGAACGCGCTCGGCGAGATCACCGGCGAGACGGTGGGCGACGACCTGCTCGACCTGATTTTCTCGCGGTTCTGCATCGGGAAGTAGCGGGGGGCGCGCACGACGGGCGTTCGCGGGCGTTGCGACCGCCCCAGGGCTAACGTGAAAATAGCCGATAACCGATAGCCGATAGTCGGGCATCAGCGGCCATTTTCATCTGGTGTTGTGCGGCAGAGCCACATGGTTGTCTGATGCAACGTTGCTGGGGCTGCGCCCCATACCTCGCTTTTGGTTGGTTTTTGGGGGCGAAGCCGCCAAAAAACCACCAAAAAAGATAGTTCAGGGGTGGCTTTTGC
>CAISPW010000243.1 GCA_903887465.1 uncultured Oscillochloris sp.
CTCAGGCCGTGCTGGGGGGCGGCGGAGGATTGGTGCAGGCCGAGGTCGTGGTAGCCCTGCGCCTCCAACTGGCGGTCGCCGATCTCGCGGCTCAGCCGGATCTGCCGGTCGAGGTAGGCGGCGCTGGTGTCGCGCTCGCCAAGCTCGTAGTGGATGATCGCCAGGGTGTTGTAGATCCGGGGCAGCCAGGGGTCGACCGGGCCCGCCTCAAGGATGCCCAGCGCCTCCATGCCGGCGGTGGCGGCCTGCTCGTAGCGATACAGGCGGAAGTCGAGGTAGCTGAGGATGACCCTGGCCTGCGCGGCGGCGCGCAGGTCGCCGCCCGCATTGGCCAGCAGCGTCTCGGTCGCCGCCCGCACGGCGGCCCGGTCACCGTTGCGCAGCGCCCAAGCCTCTTCTGTGGTGTGGATTGCCGGAACCCTCACGCTTTCCTCCGAGTAGATGGAGAACACTAAAAAGTCGGGGGGGACGGCTACGAAACGATGCGAATATGAATTTATTAACCTTTTCGTATCAGTAATCGGACTATGACTAGCTTCCTTTGTACTCCGGTTCTCCGCTCATTCCGCTGCGGGGATGGGCTCAGCCGTACCTATAGCAATCCTACATAGGTTGTGAAGAGGAGTCGCGCCTTTAGGCGGCGCGCTTCGGCATGCGACAACTCTCATAGGATTGCTATATGGGAGCGCACACAAACGTCCGTTTATCTGGTATCGCCGCTGATCCACAATCACACCTTCCTACGGAGCCTATCGCTCCAGGGTAGCGTACCATAGAATTGGTCTATACATATCTATGTGCCAGCCGAAGGTAGCGCAGGTAAGTTTCATAGGATCCCATGCCCGACAACGGCATGCGGAGGAGGCCAGGCCATGCGGATCGGCTATGCCCGCATTTCGACATCCGACCAGAACCTGCATCTCCAATATGATGCACTCCAGGCCGCAGGATGCGAGCGCCTGTTGAGCGACACGGTGAGTGGAGTCCACATAGATCGTCCGAGGCTGGCCGCAGCGCTCAATTGCTACCCCACATTTGAGATAGGGCGCAACAGTCGCCGTAGCTTGCGCTTAGATCGGGCCGGTCGTCAGGAGTGGGTACACAACGGGGCGACCACTGCTTGGGTTGGTACGACCGTCGTAGGGGTTGGCTCTGAATTAAGCGGTTCCGCACAGACCCGATTGCGCCCCGCATGCTTTGCCTGGTAGAGCATGCGATCAGCGTGCTCAAGCAGTTGGTCAAGGGTTTGGGGCAAGTCGGGGAGGCACTCGGTCACGCCTGCGCTTATCGTCACATGAATGTCGTGTAGGGACGTGGGAACACCAGTTGTGGCAATGCGGTAGCGCAAGCCTTCAAGCTGAACCCAAGCCAGTGCGCTGGTGTTTCCAGGTAGTAGCACGGCAAACTCTTCGCCGCCAATGCGACCGAGCAACGCTTCCGCTGGCAAGTACTCACGACACTGCGCTGCAATCCAGGTGAGGACTTGATCACCAATGGCGTGGCCGTGGGTGTCATTCACCTTTTTGAAATGGTCAACATCGAGCAGCGCAACCGCAAGGGGTTGGCGAACCTGCTGGATTTGCCGCAAAAGCGCTTGTCCCAACGTGAAGAAGTGACGGCGATTGTTAAGGCCGGTGAGCAGATCGGTGACGAGGGTCGCGTAGAGTTGCGCATTCAGAATGGCGACGGTCGCTTGTTGGGCGAAAAGGCGCAACAACCACGCATCATCGTTGGTGAAAGGCCGGACAGTGGTGTGGTTCCGCACCCCAAGCACGCCAACTAGGTGTTCGCCATGAAGCAAAGGTACGTCGAGCGCCGCCGTGATGCCGTTGGTCACGGTAGGGTCGAGCGCCCCCGGCCACGCGCAATAGTCGTTCAAAAGCAGGCTCTGGCGGTGCCGTGCAACATAGCCTGCCGCCCCTTCAACGGGGCGCTGAGCGCGTGGCGCTCGGTCAGGATCGGGTGGATAATGAGCGGCCAGCGTGAGTTCTTCATGCCCCGCGTCGTAGATCAGCAACTCGGCGCTCTCCACTTTAAGGAGCGTCGCTGCCCGTGCGACAATGGATTGGAGCAGTTGTGGCTGTGAGCGTTCGACTAAGATCTCGGCCAGCGTGCTGCTCATTGCCTCAAGGGCGGCGACACGCTGTTCGGCGATCTGAGCGCTCGTCTGGGTCGCCTGTTGGCTCGTCTTCAGGTCGTTAAGCAACCGCTGAACCACGAGGCCCGCCAGTCCCACCGTGCAGAAGGTATTGCCGGTCAACGCGCCCATAAAGCCAACCAACTGGGGGCTGCGCAAGGTGAAGAAATCGCTAATCGGTACCATGGCGGCGTCAACACCACGCACCAGACCGGTCAGGGCGGTCATGGCGAACGCGAAGGTGGAGAACTGTGCGGCGAGCCGTAACGTCGGTGGGGCATGTCGCAGCAAACACCAAACATTGTCGCTGAACACGACGAAAATCGTCAGCGCAACAATGATGACCCGTGCATCTATGTTATCGTGAACGAAGGTGAAATAGCTCAGGAGGAGCAGACTCAGGCTGATGAAGGGATAGCCCCAGCTGCGTCGTGTGAGTGAGGGTGCCGCGAGAAAGCGGTGGATCCCGTCCTGAAGCAGCGCAGGCCCAAGCAGCACAAAACCGTTGGCGATAATGATCGAGACAAAGTCAGGAATCTGCCCTCGGGCGAGGACGAGCACGCAGCCGATGGCAAAGGTCGTGTTGCCAAGCGCCCAGCGATTGATGCCGGGATAGCGTGGGGCGATCCAGTAGATAAAGATCATCACCGCCGCATTGATCAGACTGGAAAGGGCGGTAAGCACGAGGATGGTACGAATATCAAGGAGGGGCATGCCGACCTCCCGACTGGTATGGGCGCTCATACGAACGGGTCGGCTTAGACGCACACGAGTAGGGATATTATAAACGAGCTCCCATCTAGTTGATAAAGGTATCAATACTTTCGCCAAAACTAGCCGGGAACGAACGTGGCTGATGTGAAAATAGCCGATAGCCGATAGCCGATAGCCGGGCATCAGCGACCATGTTCATCGCGGCGGTGTGCGCCCCGCGCATGAACGTCTTTTGTGATATAGCAATCCTAAACTGGTTATGAAAAGGAGTCGAGCCTTTAGGCGGCCCTATCCGGCTAAAGCCTCGACTCCACGCAACAACCCTAAGCGGATTGCTATATGCGACGTGTAGCCCGTTGCGTCGGAGGAAGGCTCCCCGCTCGGCGGAACCGTGCGGGAACGCCTCATATTCGGCGAGCAGGGCGAACTTCTGGGCCGCCGTCCAGCTGGGCCGGACGCTGGCAGGCTGCACTTCGGGGTCAAACGTGCGGATCGTGGTTGCTGGGATCACTGCGGGTTGCTTGGTCATGACGCGCCTCATCACCGCCCTTTGCACCCGGAATTCTGGAAGCGATCTGTCTCACCGAAGCATAGCACACAGGGCATGGCCACGCCCTCGACGGCCAGCGGCGGGCCTGCGCAGATCTGGGCCAGCCGGTCGCACGGGAGGAAGGCGGCGAGGCACTACCGCAAAAGTCACCCTGTCGCGGCACCGCCCGCCGTGGGGCTGAAGGATACTGTTGGCGAACTCCGCGTGAGCGCCGATTCCCCAAATCGCCCGTATCCCCCCACAGGGGAGCTGCGAATTTTTGCGGAGAAGA
>CAISPW010000244.1 GCA_903887465.1 uncultured Oscillochloris sp.
CCGCTTCAGCGGCCGTCGTAAACCTAGCCCGCCCGTTTACGGGCCGGGCGCTTGGGCTGGCAGGGTAACTGATGTGAAAATAGCCGATAGCCGATAGCCGATAGCCGGGCATCAGCGACCATGTTCATCGCGGCGGTGTGCGCCCCGCGCATGAACGTCTTTTGCGGTAGTGCCTTGTTTCACCGCGCTTCTATCCTGGCGGCGACCTGCGCCACGGCGCGATCATACTGGCCCGCGAGGTCTTGCGAGTTGGTGACCTGGAGCGAGAGATCTTCAAGCAGCCCGTCGGCGATATCGTAGATCAAGCCGTGGACGGCGAACGTCTGGCCCTGCGTCCATGCCCGCTGCACCATTGTGGTCTGACAGACGTTGACGACCTGCTCGATCACATTGAGCGCGCAGAGCGCGTGGAGCTGCGTGCCCTCGCTCGGGCAGGCGTCGATAATCGCCGTGTGTTTGTTGCGCACATCCTGCACGTGGCGTAGCCAGTTGTCGACAAGCCCGATGCTGGTGTTACACAGGGCGGCGTGGACGCCGCTACAGCCATAGTGGCCGCAGACGATGATGTGGCGCACCTTGAGCACGACCACCGCATAGTGCAGCACTGACAGGCAGTTCAGGTCGGAGTGAACCACGACATTGGCTACATTCCGGTGGACGAACATATCTCCGGGCAACAGGCCGACGAGTTGGCTAGAGGGCACGCGGCTGTCGGAGCAGCCGATCCAGAGGTAGGCGGGGCGCTGACGGTTGACGAGCCGCTGAAAAAATGCGGGGTCGTTGGCGGTCATCGCGGCGGCCCACGCGCGATTGTTGGCCAGCAGCTGGCTGAGATCGTCATCCATAAAAGATCATATTGGCTAGGTATAGCGATGGGGTTTGCCGACTTCGCTGGCAAACCCCATCGCTATACTGCATAACTGCGAGTTCTCGTGGCTCACCGCTGGGAGGGGCGCGGGAAGGGCTTGGCCCGCCCCGCAACACCCCTCCCCGTAGCTCCGCTGGTGAGCCACGCGGGCGACCGCCCGATCCCGCTACTCGCCGTTGGTGCCCCAGTTCTCGGGGGTGCGCCAGAGGCTTGAGAGGATCAGGTCGCGGACGTTGACCAGCTCCTTGGGCAGCCGATCATAGAGCTTGATAAACAGCTCCTCGTGGAGCAGGACTTCCTGCTGCCACTCCTTCAGGTCGATGCTCATGATCTTGTTGAACTGCTCTTTGGCGAAGTTCATGCCGCGCCAGTCCATGTCCTCATAGCGCGGGATCCAGCCGATCGGACTCTCGACGCTGACGGCACGACCGTGGGAACGCTCGACGATCCACTTGAGGACGCGCATATTATCGCCGAAGCCGGGCCAGGCGAACTTGCCGTTCTCATCCTTGCGGAACCAGTTCACGCCGAAGATGCGCGGCGGGTTGTAGATCGAGCGCCCGAACTGCAGCCAGTGGTTGAAGTAGTCGGCCATGTGGTAGCCGGCGAAGGGCAGCATGGCGAAGGGATCGCGGCGCACCACGCCCTGCTGGCCGAAGGCGGCGGCAGTCGTCTCGGAGCCCATGGTGGCGGCGAGGTAGACGCCGTACGTCCAGTTGAATGCCTGGTAGACCAGGGGCACGGTGCCGCTGCGCCGCCCGCCGAAGATGAAGGCGTTGATCGGCACGCCCTTGGCATCGTCCCAGGCCGGGTCGAGAACGGGGTTGTTCTTGGCCGGGGCCGTGAAGCGTGAGTTGGCGTGGGCCGCCGGGGTGGTGATCTCCGGCGTCCAGTCCTTGCCCTTCCAGTCGATCAGGTGGGCGGGCTTCTCTTTGGTCATGCCCTCCCACCAGACATCGCCGTCGTCGGTCAGGGCCACGTTGGTGAAGATCGTATCCTTGGCGCAGCTGTCCATCGCGCTGGGGTTGGTGTCGTAGGAGGTGCCGGGCGCGACGCCGAAGTAGCCGGCCTCGGGGTTGATCGCGTAGATCTTGCCGTCGGAACCGGGCTTGATCCAGGCGATGTCGTCACCAATCGTGGTGATCTCCCAACCCTCTTCCTGGAAGGACTTGGGCGGGACGAGCATGGCGAAGTTGGTCTTGCCGCAGGCCGAGGGGAAGGCGGCGGCCACGTAGGTCTTGCGACCGTTCGGCTCCTTCACGCCCAGGATGAGCATATGCTCGGCGAGCCAGCCCTCCTGGTGGGCCATCACCGAGGCGATGCGCAGGGCGAAGCACTTCTTGCCGAGCAGGGCGTTGCCGCCGTAGCCCGAGCCGTATGACCAGATCGCGCGCTCCTCGGGGAAGTGAACGATGTACTTGGTCGTCGGGTTGCAGGGCCAGGCCACATCCTGCTGGCCGGGCTCCAGGGGCGCGCCGACCGTGTGCATGCAGGGGATAAACTCGCCGTCATTGCCGAGGACATCATAGACCGCGCGGCCCATGCGGGTCATCAACTTCATGTTGACCGCGACGTAGGGCGAGTCGGTCAGCTGGACGCCGATATGGGCGATGGGCGAGCCGAGCGGCCCCATGCTGAAGGGGATGACATACAACGTGCGACCCTGCATACAGCCGGTAAACAGCGGGGTCAGGGTCTCCTTCATTTCCTTGGGGGCCATCCAGTTGTTGGTTGGGCCGGCGTCTGTCTTCGAGACGCTACAGATGTAGGTGCGATCCTCAACACGCGCAACATCGCTGGGATCCGAGCGGGAGAGAAAGCTATTCGGGCGCTTCTCGGGGTTCAGGCGGATGAAGGTGCCGCTCTCAACCATCTGCTCACAGAGGGTGTTGTACTCCTCGTCCGACCCATCGCAGAAGTGAACTGAGCTAGGTTCGCAGAGGGCCACCATGTCCTTGATCCACTCCTCCAGACGAGGGTGTTTCAGGTAGGCTGGGAACTGGAACTGCATTGCGATCCTCCCGTTACATAAAGAGTGAATTCCACGCGGTGCGCTTATGCCGTCTTTGGTACGGGCGCTATCATACCATACCCGCGCTAATTTCCTTCACGGCTGGAATTCAAGGAGCGGGAGGATACCGTCTATGGAAGGATTTCGCAACGCAGGACGGTGGCAACGTCGCCTCCGGCGGGGGGTTGGAGGTGGCAACGCCACCCCCGAATGATCTTTTTTGGTTGATTTTTGGCGGCGAAGCTGCCAAAAATCAACCAAAAGCGCGGTCTGGGGCGCAGCCCCAGCGACGTTGCATCAGCCCTGTTCCGCAACGAAAGGTTGCCAAACGGGGTATGGTATACTGTCTTCGCTATCCCCCGGCACAAGCCCTAAAGGAGAGATCCCTGTGGAGTTGGCCCTCTATTTTGCCATGATCATCATCTGCACGGTGCTGATCACGCTGGTGGTGATCCAGGCCCGCACCGCTGGCATGTCGAACAACGACTCAAGCTCGATCTACCGCACGCGCCGTGGCCTAGAGAAGACGTTGCATCAGGCGACAATTGTGCTTGCGGCGGCCTTCCTGCTGCTGGCGCTGATCACCAGCCTGCCGATCTTCGGTACCGCCGGATAGGTTTTTGATTTTCAATTTTAGGTTGCGCGCAATCCAAAATTGAAAATTTAAAATCCACAATCCCCCATGGCTCGACGAATCCGCTGGCAGATCGTCATCGCCACCCTAAGCATCATGCTGGTCTCGGGGCTGCTGGGCCGGTTGGCGTTGAGCAACACCTCGGTCGCAAACCCTCTGGCGGGGGGCAGCTACCGCGAGGCGGTTCTTGGCGTGCCCGCCCATCCCATCCCTCTGCTGAACGACCCGGTCGCCGACCCGGTCGGGCGCGACCTGGACGCCCTGCTCTTCGATGGCCTGATGCGTATCGGTGCCGATGGCCTGCCTGAGCCGGGGCTGGCCGAGTCGTACGAGGTTGACGCCAGCGGCATGGTCTATACCTTCCGGCTGCGTCGTGGCGTCGCCTGGCACGATGGTGCGCCGCTCACCGCCGACGATGTGGTCTTTACCCTGCGTGCGCTCCAGAGCCTAAAGCAGCCGGGCGACCCGACCGCCGCGCAGGTCTGGCATGATGTGCTGGTAGATCGCATCGACAACCTCACGGTGCGCTGCATCCTCTCCACGCCCCTAGCCTCCTTCCTCAGCGCCGCCCGCCTGCCGATCTTGCCGTCCCACCTGCTCGCCGGCACGCCGCCCGAGGGCTGGGCCGCGACCGGCTACGGCGGCACGCTGGTGGGCACTGGGCCTTTTTCGCTGACGGATCTGCGTGAGGACGGGGCTACGCTCACGGCCAACCCACGCTACTTCGGCGGCCGGCCCTACCTCGACACGGTGGAGTTGCGCTTTATCGCCACGCCCGAGTCGGCCCTGGTGGCCTTGACTCGCGGTGACGTGACGGCCTACGGCGAGCGGGCCGGCAGCGAGCGGGCCAGCGCCGCCCAGAACCTGACGACGATCAACCTGGCCAGCAACCTGCGCCGCAGCCAAGTGCCGCTTGATGAGTACGCGGTACTCAGCTTCAACCTGCGCCGCACGCCCCTCGATAACCTGCCCCTGCGGCAGGCGCTCGCCCACGGCCTGAGCAAGGACGCCCTGATCGAGCGCGCGCTCGGCGGCATGGCCATGCCCATCGACGCGCCGATTTTGTCCGGCTCGTGGGCCTCTAGCCCCGACTCCCATTGGTATAGCGCCGACCCGGCCGCCGCCATGCGCTTGCTGAGCGAACTCGGCTACGACCCAGGGGTCGACGGGGTGCGCCAGCGCGATGGGCAGCGCCTCAGCCTCGATATGATCGTGGACGGTGAGCCGCGCCGTCGCGCCGCCGCCGCCGAGGTCGCCCGCCAGTGGGGCGACCTCGGCGTCGAGGTAAAGGTCGAGGAGTTGAGCGCCGCCGATATGCTCCAGCGCCTGCGCGACCACAACTTCACCCTCGCCCTGCACTGCTGGACGCACATCGGCCCCGACCCCGACCCCTACACCCTCTGGCATTCGGCGCAGGGGCTGAATTACGCTGGCCTGGTCGACCCCGAGATCGATAACCTGCTGGAGGGTGCCCGCGCCGAGATCCGGGTGGACGCGCGTAGCGCGGACTACGATGCGTTCCAGAAACGCTGGATCGACCTGGCACCGAGCATTACGCTCTACCAGCCGCTCTACCTCTTCGCCGCCAGCCAGAGCCTGGGCGGAGTCGGCTTGTTCGATACGGCTACCGCCACGGGCCAGCAGATCTTCGGCCCCGACGACCGCTACCGCACGATCACCCGCTGGTTTATTAACAGCTACCGCGAGATCCAGGGCGACCTCACACGGTGATAAGAACGATATCGCAATACCGCAAAAGATGTTCATGCGCGGGGCACATACCGCCGCGATGAACATGGCCGCTGATGCCCGGCTATCGGCTATCGGCTATCGGCTATCGGCTATTTTCACGTTAGTTTGGCGATGAGGCAATATGCGCGGACGTGCGCGTATTGCCTCATCGCCTCATTACAGAAATAGCCCGTAAAGCCCAGGAGCTGTAGCCCTGGGAGCCGTCACATCCCCACAGAACGGTCAAGCTCGAAGCGCCGATTCTGAACCATGCCTACGTAGCGTAGTCCCAGGGGAGCGCCATGTCTACCCATCCTGAAACGCGGTTCCACCTGCTGCGATTTCGCTCGGAGGTTGCGCCGTCCTACTCCGTCCAATGTGTATTCGGCGTACACACCTGGAGCATCATGGCCCGGCCTGGCCCGGCCTATGGGGTTGAAATCTACGGTTGGGATGCCTGGGCGCTCCTGCTCATTGGGCTGCTATCGGTGGTAGTCTTTCTTCTGTATACCTACACACGCCGTCGTGCCGACAAGATGCTGCGTCAGAGCGAGTCCCAATATCGCCTAGTCTCCGAAAACACCGCCGACGTGATCTGGATTTTTGATCTGGAGTCCCAGCATTTCACGTATGTTAGCCCGTCGGTACTAAAGCTGCGTGGCTATACCTCGCACGAGGTGATGCAGCAGACGATGGAACAAACCCTCACACCTGCCTCGCTTAGCAAAGTTCTGTTGCTGCTGGCCGAACGACCGCCATCTATCGGGCTGCCGCCGCACACCGATGAGCTAGATCAGACGTGCAAGGACGGCAGTATCGTCACTACCGAAGTAACCACCAACTATGTACTGAACGACTCAGGCAAGATACAGGTGGTTGGCGTCTCACGTGACATTACCGTGCGCAAACAGGCGGAGGTGCGCCTGAATAACCTCAATCGCACCTACGCCCTGTTGAGCGCGATCAACCAGACCATTGTGCGCGTGCGTGAGCCGGGCAAGCTGTTTGACCTCGCTTGTCGGATCGCGGTCTCGCAGGGCCAGTTCCGCATGGCCTGGATCGGGCTGCTCGACCCGCAGACCAACGCGGTGCGACCGGTCGCCCACGCGGGCGAGGTCGGTAACTATTTGGAGAACCTCCAGATTGTGCTGGATGATAGCGAGCGAGGCCGTGGCCCCACCGCATCCGCTATGCACACGGGTACCCATGTCGTGGTCAATAATATCGCCAGCGACCCGCGTATGGGGCCGTGGCGGGCGGACGCCCTACGTTTGGGCTACGGTGCGGTCGCCGCGTTTCCGCTCACCGTCGCGGGTAAGCGTTATGGTGCCCTCACCCTGTACGCATCCCGGCCCGATTTCTTTGACGGGGAAGAGCTCAAGCTGTTCACCGAGATGGTGGCCGATATCGTCTTCGCGCTTGAGTTTATCGCGCGCGAGGATCATCGCCGACGGGCTGAGGCGCAGATCCGGCAGCTCTCCCGCGTTGTCGAGCAGATGGACGATATCGTGACGATCACCGATGTATCTGGGGTGATCACGTACATCAATCCGTCCTTTGAGCGTCAGATTGGCTACACACTCGCCGAGGTGGTTGGCCAGACGCCGCGCATCATTAAGTCGGGGCTGGAGACCTCGGGCTTCTACACACGCATGTGGGCTACGATCCTGCGCGGTGAATCGTACCAGGGCGAGATTTGTAATCGTAAGAAACATGGCGAGCTGTATTATGAGTCCAAGACGATCTCGCCCATCCGCGATACGCATGGCGTCATCACCCACTTTGTCTCCACCGGCAAAGATATCACCGTCCACAAGCAGGCCGAGGCCGCGCTGAAAGAGAGTGAGATACGCTACCAGGTGATCTTCGAGGGTGCCAACGAGGGAATCCTCGCCGCACGTATCGCGGATCGGTCATTTCAGTACGTCAATCCGGCGATATGTGCCATGTTCGGCTATACCCACGATGAGTTCCTGCGGCTTGGCATTAACGATATGTATCCGAACGAAGCCCAGCCCAGGGTGTTTGCCGAGTTTCAGGCGATGGTGCGCGGCGAGAAGGCGCTGGTCTCCAACATCCGCTGTCGTCGCAAGGATGGCAGTATTTTCTATGCCGACATCAAAGCTGCGCGAACTCACATGGACAGCCAGGAATTTATGGTCAGCTTCATCAACGATGTCACCGAGCGCCGCCACGCGGAGGAGGCGCTGATCGAGGAACGTAACTCGCTGGCCCGCCGGGTGGACGAGCGCACCAGCGACCTCAGCCGCGCCAATGCGGAACTCATGCGGGCGGTGCGCGCCAAGGACGAGTTTCTCGCCAACATGAGCCACGAGTTGCGCACGCCGCTCAACGCGATCTTGGCGCTCAGCGAGAGCCTGTTGGAGCAACTGCGCGGCCCGCTTAACGAGCGCCAGCAGACCTCGCTCCGCAACATCGAATCCAGCGGTCGCCACCTGCTCGCACTGATCAACGATATTCTCGACCTGTCGAAGGTCGAGTCTGGGTGGATGGATCTGCAGTGCGAAAGCTTTATGATCGCCGACGTATGCGAGGCCAGCCTCATGTTCGTCAAGGAATTGGCGCTGAAGAAGCAGCTCCAGCTGGCGTTCCAGATGAACGACGAGCTGGCGAAGGTGCATGCCGACCCCAAGCGCCTGAAGCAGATGCTGGTGAACCTGCTGAGCAACGCGGTCAAGTTCACCCACAAAGGCGGGCGAGTCAGCCTTACGGTCAACATCGACGCCGATGCGGGCGTCGTCAGCTTTGGCGTGGATGACACCGGCATTGGGATAACGCCGGAGGGCATGGCCCGTCTGTTCCAGCCCTTTATCCAGCTCGACTCGAGCCTGAGCCGCCAGCACGAAGGCACCGGGCTGGGGCTGGTCCTCGTGCGCCGCCTCGCGGATCTGCACGGCGGTAGTGTCACCGTAGAGAGCGATATAGGCAAGGGCAGCCGCTTTACCATCGCCATGCCCTACCTCTTGCCGGTACTGGCGGAAACGAAGCGCATCCCTTCGACCTTCCCGCTTGCGGGGGACAGCGTCCTGCACTCGGCAGTCGTCATTGAAGACTCGGAGACGGCGCGGGAGCAGCTTGCGCGCTACTTGCATGAGCTGCATATTCACGCCATCATCCACTCGCAGGGCGAGGGTGCCCTGGAGCAAGTACTCGCCTCCCGCCCCGATGTGATCTTCCTTGATCTGCAGATGCCGGGCCAATCGGGGTGGGAGGTGTTGGCGCAGCTCAAAGCCGATCCGCGCACCCAGGCCATCCCGGTGATCATTGTCTCTGTGGTGGATGATCGTGCGAGGGGGCAGGCGGCCGGCGCGACCGAGTACCTGGTCAAGCCAATCTCGCGCGAGACGCTGCGGCGGGCGCTGGGCATTGTCGTTGCTGAACCGGAGCTTGCGCGTGCGGCGCTGATCATCGCCGCGCAGAGCAAGCCGATCCCGACCAACGTGCGTATCCTGCTGACGGAGGATCATGAGATCAACATCATGGCCGTCGGCGATTACCTGCAAGATTACGGCTACCATGTCACGGTCGCGCACAATGGCCGCGAGGCCCTCGCCATGGTGGCAGAAGCCTGCCCGGATGTGATCCTGATGGACATCCAGATGCCCGAGATGGACGGCCTAGAGGCGATCCGCCGCTTGCGCGCTATGCCCAACTATGTGGACATACCGATCATTGCGCTGACCGCCTTGGCCATGCCTGGCGACCGCGAACGCTGTATGGCTGTCGGTGCAACCGAGTACTTGACCAAGCCCGTCAGCCTGAAGGGGCTGGTGAAGATGATCCGGCGGTTGCTGACGAAGTGAGAGGTGACGAGAATGTCCCAAGCCAGTACTATCCTGATCGTTGATGATAATCCGATGGGACGTGAGGCGCTGGAAGATCTGCTTTATGGACAGGGCTACACGCTGGCGCTCGCCGCCGACGGCCCGGAGGCGCTGATCCAGGCCGCCGCGCTGACGCCAGATATCATCCTGCTGGATGTGATGATGCCGGGCATGGACGGCTTCGAGGTCTGCCAGCGCCTGCGCGCCGACCCGCACCTCGCCGAAGTGCCGGTGATCATGATCACGGCCCTGGATGATAGTACCTCGCGCCTGCGCGGGCTGGAGGTCGGGGCCGACGACTTCATCACCAAGCCCTTCAACCGCGCCGAGCTGCGCGCGCGGGTCAGAACCATCACCCGCCTCAACCGCTACCACAGCCTGCTCGACGAGCGCGCCGCGCTCCAGCAGGCGCACACCGATCTGCTCCTCAGCTACGACGCGACGATTGAGGGCTGGGTGTACGCCCTCGACCTGCGCGACAAAGAGACCGAGGGCCACTCCCAGCGCGTCACCGAGATGACGGCGCGGCTGGCCCAGGCGGCGGGCATCGTCGATCCCGAGCTTACGCACGTGCGCCGGGGTGCCCTGCTGCACGACGTGGGGAAACTCGGCATCCCGGACGCGATCTTGCTCAAGCCTGGCAAGCTGACGGATGAGGAGTGGGTGATCATGCGTCGGCACCCGCAGTACGCCTATGATATGCTTGCGCCGATCCCCTTCCTGCGTCCAGCCCTGGATATTCCGTTCTGCCATCATGAAAAATGGGATGGCAGCGGCTACCCGCGTGGACTCGCAGGGGAGGCGATCCCGCTTGCAGCGCGCCTGTTTGCCGCCGTGGATGTATGGGACGCGCTGCGATCTGACCGCCCATATCGCGCGGGCTGGCCAAAGGAAAAAGTGCTTGACTACATTTGTACTCAGGCCGGGACACATTTTGACCCGAAGGCGGTGGATCTGTTCTTGCAGATGATAGCGGTGCTGCCATGATTACAGAGATCAAAATGCCCCAACTCGGCGAGAGCGTCATCGAGGGCACCATCGGGCGCTGGCTGAAGCAACCCGGCGAGACGGTGCAGCGGTACGAGCCGCTTCTAGAGGTGGAGACCGATAAGGTGGACATCGAGGTGCCCGCGCCAGTTTCCGGCACGCTTCTGGAGATCTCCGTGGCCGAAGGTGAGACGGTGCGGGTCGGCACGGTGATTGCCCGCATCGGCGCGGCGGATGGGGCGGCGCGCGAGCCGTCCCTCCGCGAGCCGCCCCGCCCCGCGCCCGTGGCCGCCCCCACCGACGGCCAAAACCCATTCCTCTCGCCGGTGGTGGCCCGCATGCTGGCCGCGCACCACCTCGACCCGGCCCAGATCACCGGCAGCGGCCAGGGCGGTCGCGTCACCAAGCAGGACGTCTTGCGATTCATCGAGCAGAAGACGTTTAGCGTGCCGACTGCAACGCTCGACCTCAGCCCGCAACCCCCAACCCTCAGCCCGCAACCTCCAACCCTCAGCCCTGATTCAGAGCTTATCCCGCTGACCCCCATGCGCCGGGCGATTGCTGAACATATGGAGCGATCCGTCCGCACCGCGCCCCAAGTCACCACCGTGATCGAGGTTGACATGGGCCGGGTGGTGGCCCACCGCGCCGCCAGCCGCGCGGCATTCGCGGCCCAGGGCGTGCGGCTCACCTTCACGCCCTACGTTCTCCAGGCCGCCCTGGCCGGGCTGCGGGCCGCCCCCGTACTCAACGGCAGCTTCAGCCCGCAGGGTATTAGCGTATACCGGCGTGTACACATCGGCGTGGCGGTATCCCTCGATGTGGGCCTGATCGTGCCCGTGCTGCGCGACGCCGGCGAGCGCAGCCTGCTCGGCCTCGCCCGCGACGTGGGCGATCTCGTCGAGCGCGCCCGCTCCCGTCAGCTGCGGCCCGACGAGACCACCGGCGGTACCTTCACCGTGACCAACCACGGCACCACCGGCAGCCTCTTCGCCACCCCGATCATCAACCAGCCCCAGTCGGGCATCCTCGGCGTCGGCGCGATCACCAAGCGCCCCGTGGTGGTGAGCCACGCCGATGTGGACGCCATCGCCATCAAGCCCATGTGCTACCTCGCGCTCACCTTCGACCACCGCGTCGCCGATGGGGCGATGGGCGATGCCTTCCTCGCGGCGGCGAAAGACTTCCTGGAGACATACACGTGACGCTTTGCCCAAACCTACCAAAGAAATGCCACCCGTCTTGACCTGTGGCGTTGACACCCTCGGTGCCCCATGGTATCGTTTGCGTTCATAAGAACCATTGCGTTGTATCGCGTCCTATTGCGTCCTATTGCGGAAAAGCGTCATTCATACTATACTATGTGTATACGTACATTTGTATGAAAGCCGTCCTCAATGCAACTGGTTGAGCAACACATCATCAAACCAACGGACAGCCGCTTTGGCGCGATTGATACGGCTGCCTTTGCGGCGAAGAACCTCTACAACGCCGCAAACTATCAGGTGCGTCAGTCCTTCATCCATAAGGGGGTGTATCTCAATTATCACGACATGCACCGTCAGATGAAAGACACGGAGCAGTACCAAGGATTACCGCGCAAGGTCAGCCAACACGTCCTGATGCTGCTTGACCGAAGTTGGAAAAGCTTCTTTGCGGCAATCAAGGCGTACTCCGAAAAGCCGGATGCGTTCACGGGCAGGCCAGGGCTTCCCACGTACCTCGATAAGGCCAAGGGGCGCTATGCCCTCGTCTACACACTTCAGGCACTCAGCCGACCGGCACGTGCCCAGCAGGTGATCACGCCATCGGGGTTGGCGATTGAGGTCAAAACCAAACAGAGCCGAATCGCTCAGGTACGAATCGTCCCGCGCAGCGGCTTTTATGTGGTAGAGGTGATCTATGAACAAGATGTGGTACCCGCCGCCGTAGACCCGGCGCTGGTGGCCGGGATTGATGTGGGGCTGAACAATTTGGCGGCGATAACTTCAAACAAACCCGGCTTCGTGCCGGTCCTTGTTAACGGTCGTCCGTTAAAGCATAGCAATCAGTTCTACCACAAGCGCACGGCACAGCTTCAGTCCAAGCTCGGCAGGAAAGGCCCCACCCGTTTGATGGAGCGCATCACGAACCGGCGCAACCGCCAGATCACGCACTACCTCCATACCCACAGCAGACGCATGATCGACATGCTGGTGCGTGAAGGCATCGGAGTCCTGATCATCGGCAAAAACGATGGCTGGAAGCAGCAGATCCGCATCGGACGGCGGAACAATCAGAACTTCGTGCAGGTGCCGCACGCCCGCTTCATCCAGATGCTCCAGTACAAGGCGGAATTGGTCGGCATCGAAGTACGCACGATCAACGAGAGCCACACGAGCAAATGCAGCTTTCTGGATGCCGAGCCGATTGGACAC
>CAISPW010000245.1 GCA_903887465.1 uncultured Oscillochloris sp.
CGCTGAAGCGGCCTGTCTGAGGCCGCTTCAGCGGCCGTCGTAGACCTCGCCCGCCCGTTTACGGGCCGGGCGCTCAGCCGGGCAGCGTGCCTTTTGCGGTACTGTGTTTCCTATGCGCGCTAGCGATCCCAACTCAGCAGCCCTGGCCGGTCGTTGAGCAGCACCCGGTCGGGGCTGTAGCGCACCTGGGCGGCGCTTTCGGCGGCGACGCCGAGGGTGTGCAGTCGGCTGTCGGGGGGCATGGCGGTGATCAGGCCATCTTGATCGAAGAAGAGCCGCACGCAGGTGAAGGCAAAGGTGAGATCCTGGGGACTCTTCAGGGCCAGCTCGACGCCGGAGTCTCCGCTGGCGCTCACCTCGGCACCCATATCGACGAAGATCTTGCCGAGGGCGGAGGCGTCGGCGTTCAGGCGCTGGCCGCCGTCGTTCGAGATGATCACGCTGATCTGGCTGCTGGTCAGGATCGAGTCGATCAGCAGGAGTTCGTAGCGCGGCTGGTCAAAGACGATGGCGGCGGCGGGGTTCAGGCGGTCGATGCGCCGACCGGCCAGCGCCCAGCCCAGGGCGCTGATGTCGTAGGCGACGCGGCGCACTGCCGGGAAGGCAAACGAGAGACAGGCGGCGTCGCCCAGTTTGCTGGCTAGGCCCGCCGAGGGCAGGCCGAAGCCTTTGAGGAAGCCGCGCAGGATGTGCATCCCCAGATCAAGGGTGACTCGCCGCGAGCGCCGCCCGGTGATATCGGTGAGCTCGGATGTTGCCGGGAGTACGCCGAGGGCTTGGGCATCGGTGAGCAGCGGCAGCAGCGATCCCCGGAAGGAGCTGTGGCCGGCCCGCTGGGCGATCACCGACAGCGGGCGGATGCGCGAGTCTGGGACGCGCACCATGTTCGCGCCGAAGAGATCGTAGATCAGCGCGACGAGCGGATCGGTCTGGCAAAGTTGCAACTGGCTCATAAGTTAGCTCCGACGAAAGCGGCGAAGAAATGGCGGCAGGTCGATTGGGTCGGTCGCTGAAAAGTCGGACGAGGGCAGGTTGAAGGCGGGCACGCTCTGGATCGCCTGGGCGACGGCGGCTGAGATCGGGCGCTCGATGGGGCCGAGTCTCCCGGTCTCGCGGGCGGCGGTCGCCGCGATTGGGCGCTCGACGTAGGCGGGCGGCCTAACCTCGGCGGGGGTGCTGGGCCGCCGTGCGGGGGTGGCGGCCGGCACGCCGTCAAAGCCCGTGGCGATCAGGGTGGCCTTGACTTTGCCGCCGGGGATCGTGGAGTCGATCATGGCCCCGAAGATGAAGTTGGCGTCGGGGTCGATCGTGTGGGAGATCAGCTCGACGGCGCGGTGAACCTCCAGGATGCCGAGGTCTTCGCCCCCGGTGATGTTGAGCAGCAGGCGGCGGGCACCGTCGATACGCCCTTCGAGGAGCGGGCACGCCATCGCCCGGCGCACGGCCTCGACGGCGCGATCTTGGCCGTCGCCTACGCCAATCCCCAGGAGCGCCGGCCCCGACTCGCCCATGATCGTGCGGATGTCGGCGAAGTCGACATTGATCATGCCGTGCTTGACGATTAGGTCGACCAGACCCTGAATGCCGTAGCGCAGCACGCTGTCGGCCAGCCCGAATGCCTGCACCACCGACGTGGTGCGCGACGCCGCCTGGATGATCCGCTCGTTCGGCACGATGATGATGGTGTCGGCGATGGTGCGTAGCTGCGCGATCCCCTGCTCGGCCACCTTCGCCCGGTGACGGCCCTCGAATTCGAAGGGGCGGGTGACCATCCCCACAGTGAGGATGCCCAGGTCGCGGGCTACCTGCACGACCACGGGCGCGGCGCCGGTGCCGGTGCCGCCGCCCATCCCGGCGACGATGAAGACCATGTCGGCGTTCGCGAGGGCCGCGCGCAGCTCGGCCTGGCTCTCTTCTGCGGCCTTCTGGCCGACCAGGGGGTTGCCGCCGGCGCCGAGTCCGCGTGTACATGCCTCGCCAAGGCAGATCCGGGTGGCGGCCTGGGAACCCTTCAGCGCCTGCGTGTCGGTGTTCACGGTGATCAGCTCGGCACCCTTGAGTCCGCCCGCGATCAGTTGGTCAACCACGTTGCCCCCAGCGCCGCCCACGCCGACGACTTTGATCGCGATCCGCCGCACGCCATCTTCTGGCGCGGCGGTCATCGCGCTGCGTGGGCGGCGGTCATCGCCGGGTGTGCGTGCTGGGCTGGGAGGTTCTGCCGGAGACTCATCGGTGTGCGGCTTGGGCCGAGACGTAATGGCACGCCGGGGATGCCGCTCGACAATGCGCGGGCGGCCTGCTCTGGT
This sequence comes from uncultured Oscillochloris sp., assembly GCA_903887465.1. Classification (GTDB taxonomy): domain Bacteria; phylum Chloroflexota; class Chloroflexia; order Chloroflexales; family Chloroflexaceae; genus Oscillochloris. Next base: position 2,307 of record CAISPW010000245.1, read on the forward strand.
GGCCATTGGTCTTACATTGTCCTCTTGGGTGTTCGTCAAGGTGTCGCTCCCTCCTCACGATCTTGCTTGCGTGGTCGTTAGATCCCGACGGGCGTGGGGGTTGATCGAAGAATCCGGATGCGGCTTGGGTCAAGGTGGAGAGAGACGATGAGCGTGCGCAGCAGCCACGCGAGGGCCGTCCGCTGTGCGGGCACGGCGTCGGGCAGATCGCCCTCGTAGGCCAGCACCACGGCGCGCTGGCCGGCCTGCGCGGCGTGGCGAGTTGGCGCGCCCTCGTCGCGCAGGCGGGTGATGGTGCCCGCCCGATCAATGTAGTAGTGCCATCGGATCGCGGCCCCCTCGGCGGCGAGGTCTACGGCGGCGGGGCCGTCGGCGGGGTAGAGCAGCAGCAGATCGGCCTGCGGTCGCAGGTGCGGGAGGCCCATCGCGGGGTCGCCGCACAGATCGTGGATGGTCGGTCGCGAATCTTCAGCCCCCAGGAGATAGCCCGGCGTGGTCGGCAGAGTCGGGAGGGGCAGGTTGTCTGCCGCCGGGAGGTCAAGATCGCACAGCCGCCCGACGACCGCCTCGTCCGGGGTGGCACCGAGCGTGATCGCGAGTCCGCCCACCGGCGTGCCTGCGGGCAGCGGTCGGTCGTAGGGCCAGTCGGCCGTCGGCAGGCGGCAGTAGATCACATCGAGGGCAAAAGGCATCAGCAGAAGCTGCGCGTCCTCCAGATCGATCTGCTCGGCGGGGCCGAGCGGCGCGCCCAGATGCTGGTCGAGGGCGTAGCGCACGAGGGTGGCGCCTGGGTCGAACTGACGACCGGCGCGATCACGGTAGAGGCTGGTGAGCAGCAGTTGGCGCAGCTTTGCGGCCTGGGCCGCAGCGAGATCGGGCAAGCGCCGCTCCTCGGCTGCCGCCGCCGCCAGGTCGCTCAAGCGGTAGATGGTCTTCCATTTGTTGGCGGGCGAGCAGAGGCTGTCGAGGGCGAAGTGCTGGCATGCGTAAGTCGTGCCGCTGTCGCTCAGACGCTGGTTTGGGCCGATTGGGACCCCCAGATCGCCGCTATGCTGCAGGTAGTACTGGTGGAACGCCCAGGTGGGCTGGAATCCGTTGACCGGGTCGGCCGACCGAAAGAGCAGATCAAGCAGGCCATCACGCAGTGGCCCGGCCGGCGTCGTGCTCAGGCGGCGCACCTGATCGACGCCGGGCGATGCCCCATGCGGCGCACCGGCGGGGGCGAAGAGCAGGTCGCGGGTGTAGATCTCGATCAGGAAGGTGCCCTGATCCCCCAGGCGCACCGTGCGATCCTGGTCATCCTGCGCGGCACCGGCCGCGCCGCTGCTTGGCCGCCCCGATGGCGCGGCGACCGGCATGCCGAGGTGGGCGCTCTGCGCGCTGGCAAAGAAGGGCCAGCCAGCGGTGAGGGCACCCCCGGCGGCGCGGTAGGCCAGATCGAGAAGGCGGGCGCGCAACTGCGCCGAGGGCGTATTTGCGGGCACTTCGGCGTATACCTCGGCGACAAAGCGATCCCAGGGGAATCCGGCTGGGTCGCTCTTTCGCCCCGGCGCGATGTCGAGGTGGCGCACAAGCTGGCCACGCGGGACGTGATGGCGGGCCGCCAGTTCGCGGCAGAGCCAGAGCGCGGCCGCATACTGCGCCGGGGGGTAGGGGTCGCGCCCGCTGTTCAAATTCTCCAGCTCGATGCCGACCGACACGGCGTTGCAGCCGGTTACCTCGTGGCCATCGACGACCCAGCGGCTCTGGCCCGCGTGCCAGGCGATGTCAACGTCGTCGACGAGTTGGCTGATCTGGCCGGCCTTGCTGATGTAGTAGTGAACTGACACGGGCCGCTGCTCATCGCCGCCAATCCGTAGCCAGCCGAGATCCCCTGGGGAGCGGCCTGCCGTGGCGTGTAGGACGATCATCCGCACGCGGCCGGGCTTGCCGGCCTCATAGTGGCGACGGGTCATCTGGATGCGCTCGATCTGCATGAATTCCTCTCAGTCTGTGCGGTCGGATAGATCAACTCCGCTGATGCTGCCGCCCTGCGCGATCACCGCCTGGTGGCTGCCTGCGCCGCCGCGCATACGCAGGTCGCTGATCGCGCCCCCGTCGCGGGCGACGACAGATTGGCGGGCACC
>CAISPW010000246.1 GCA_903887465.1 uncultured Oscillochloris sp.
CTCCGGCAATTGAATCGTGAACGGGATCGTGATAGAGTCCATCACACACCTTTCTGTGGGTATTCGGTTATTGTTACTCCGATGATACACGCAAAAAGGTGTGTCTGCTTTGGACGCCTTCTCGACTTTGCTCATGCCCTGTCCATACCACAATGGAGTTATGCCCCATCTTAGCAGCTCTGCTATGCTCAGTAGCCGACACTGATGGGGGCATATGCGCGAACTGATCGACGTTGAGATGTTGCGGGCGTTGCGCACGGCGCGTAGCTTGAGTCAGGGCGCGTTAGCCGCACTGGCGGGTGTTGACCGTACCGTGGTGGCACGCCTTGAGCGCGGCGGTCAGAAAGATGTTCGGCTCTCCGTCTTGCTCGGCCTTGCCAGCGCCCTTCATGTTTCCATCGAGAAGCTCGTCCTCATGCCCCACACCGCCGACTCCCCAGCCGCCCCACACCTCTCGCAGGATCTCGCCGCTGCCGTGGCCGCGCTCGATAGTCTGACTCCTGAAACCCAGCATCAGATTGCCGCCATCATCCATGCGTACCTCACGACGCTCCCAAGTCGCGAGGTGCCTAGCCCACCACTCCAAGCCTGAGTAAACATCGCCTGCGATGATGCTCCAAGATCTGATGCCGCGATACGGCGGCCGTAGCGGTAGCAGATGATCCGTTCCACCCCCCAAAATCCCCGCCGTGTTTTCCAGATCTGACGTATGGGGTACCGCCGTACCCATTGGGTACCGCCGTACCCAATTGCTCCCCTCCCCCCTGCCCCTTGCCGATTCTGCGTGGATGAGTTGCCAGCCGGTAGCTTGTCGGTTCGTTGATTGATATGGATGAGTCGCCAGCCGATAGACCGTCCGTTCGTTGATTGATGGTATCGAAATCAACAGTGTGTTTGGTATGAAGAAGCTCCCCGCACGTCCGCGAGCGCCATGCTATACTAGGCTCTGGCAACGCCTGACAAGGATTCGCGTTTAGGGATGACATGGACTCCATCGCAACCTACCTGCGCGATCTGCGCGATATCCGTGGCTCCGGTTCGGCGGTGAAGGAAACCTCGTATTATCCCGCCCTCACAACCTTGCTCAACTCTATCGGCAACGACCTGCGCCCACGGGTGCGCTGTATCCTCACCCTGAAAAATCGCGGCTCTGGTATCCCTGATGGTGGCCTGTTCACCGCCGACCAGATCGGCAAGCAAGCTCCCGCCGATGCTTTCCCGGCTCCGCTGCCCGCCCGTGGGGTGCTGGAGGTGAAGGGTACCGCCGATGATGTCACGGCCATCGCCAAAAGTCCCCAGGTGCAGAAGTATCTCGCTGGCTACGGCCAGGTGCTGGTCACGAACTACCGCGATTTCCTGCTGGTTGGCCGCGATGCCCACGGCCACCCGTTGCCCCAGGAGCGCTACACGCTGGCTGCCAGCGAAGCGGAGTTCTGGCAGCGCACCGGCAATCTTGCCGCCTTCGCTAATGCCCACCGCGAGCGCTTTGGTGAATATCTGCGCCGGGTGTTGCTGGCTGCCGCGCCGCTGACCAATCCGGCTGATGTCGCCTGGTTTCTCGCCTCCTACGCCCGCGATGCCCGTGCCCGGATTGAACATGCCAACCTCCCGGCACTGCTTGATCTGCGTACCGATCTGGAGCGGGCGTTAGGGATTAGCTTTGATGCGCGGCGCGGTGATCATTTCTTTCGCTCCACACTCATTCAGACGCTCTTCTATGGCGTTTTTTCGGCCTGGGTACTCTGGCACCACGAGCAACCCGAGCGCACGGAGCGCTTTGATTGGCGGCTGGCCCAGCATTATTTGCATGTGCCAGTCCTCCAGGCGCTTTTTGGCCAGATCGCGTCACCGCTACGGCTCAAGCCGCTCGGGTTGATCGAGGTACTCGACTGGACGGGCGCGGCGCTGAACCGGGTGGAGCGCGGGACGTTCTTTGGCCGCTTTGATACCGGCCAGGCGGTGCAATATTTCTACGAGCCATTCCTAGAGGCGTTTGACCCCGAGCTACGCAAGGAGTTGGGGGTTTGGTATACGCCGCCCGAGGTGGTACGGTATATGGTCGCCCGAGTGGATGCCGCTTTGCGCACGGAGCTTGGGATAGCTGATGGATTAGCCGACCCGAGTGTGTTTGTGCTTGACCCCTGCACCGGCACGGGCGCGTATGTGGCCGAGGTGCTGCGCCAGATTGCGGCGACGCTCACAGCGAACGGCGAAGAGGCGCTGCTGGGCCAGGAAGTGAAACAGGCCGCGCTCAACCGGGTCTTTGGCTTTGAGCTGCTGCCCGCGCCGTTTGTGGTGGCGCATCTCCAGATCGGGCTGCTGCTCCAGCAGTACCATGCGCCGCTGGACGAGGGTGAGCGCGTGGGTGTGTTCCTGACCAATGCGCTGACTGGCTGGCAGCCGCCGGATGCGGCGAAGGCCGCCGTGCAGCTCAAGCTGACCGGGCTGCCTGAGCTGGCCGAGGAGCGCGATCAGGCCGAGAAGGTGAAGCAGGCTGCGCCGATCTTGGTCATCCTGGGCAATCCGCCCTACTCGGGACTGGCCGGGATCGCCCAGATTGAGGAGGAGCGCGACCTGACCAATGCCTACCGGACGACGAAGCGCGCCCCGGCACCGCAGGGCCAAGGCTTGAATGATCTGTATGTGCGCTTCTTTCGCATGGCCGAGCGCCAGATTGTGCAGGGCAGCGGGCGTGGGATTGTCTGTTATATCTCGAACTATTCCTGGCTCGATGGGCTTTCGCACACCGGGATGCGTGAGCGTTACCTGGAGGTGTTCGACCAGATCTGGATCGACTCGCTGAATGGCGACAAGTACCGCACCGGCAAGCAGACCCCCGAGGGCGAGTCTGACCCCAGCGTCTTCTCGACGGAGTTCAACCCCGAGGGTATCCAGGTGGGCACGGCAATTGCGCTGATGGTACGCAAGCAACAGCACGCCGGGGCCGCATCGGCGCGGTTCCGCAATTTCTGGGGCCGCACCAAACGCGCCCAGCTTGAGGACGCGCTGGATAACCCGACAGATTATCCCTACCAGCCGCTTGACCCGCCCCTCGCGATTGGCTTGCCGTTTCAGCCAATGCAGGTGAAGGCAGATTATCTGACGTGGCCGTTGCTGCCTGACCTGTTGCCAACTGCATTTCCCGGCGTGAAAACCAGCCGTGACGATGTGCTGGTGGACATTGACCGTGAGCGGCTGATTGCGCGGATGCAGCAGTATTTCGATCCGCAGATCAGCCATGCCGAGATGGCCAAGATCGCGCCCGGTGTTATGGATAGCGGCGCACGATTCAATCCAACCGCAACCCGCGATACGCTGCTCAAGCGCAGCTTTCTGCCGCAGAATATTGTTCGCTACTGTTACCGCCCCTTCGATGTACGCTGGCTCTATTGGGAGCCGGAAACCAAGCTGCTTGATGAGAAGCGATCTGAGTATTTTCCTCATGTGTTTCCTGAAAATCTCGCGCTCGTCTCTCAGCAAAAGCCACGTCGGGAATGGTCGTTGCCGCAAGTGATTCACAGCATTGGATGCCTTGATCTGATGGATCGTGGTGCCAGTTGCATCCCCCTCTACCTGCGCACCAGTTCCCAAATGAAGCTAAACACCGGCCCCGACCTGTGCGATCTTGGCGACGGGCGACGACTGAACCTGAGCGACGCGGCGGTTGCCTACCTCACCAGCAGCGGCAGCATGGCCGACGCCGAGGCGCTGTTCTACCACAGCATCGCCGTGCTGCACGCCCCGGCCTACCGGGTGGAGAACGCCGGGGCGCTGCGCCAAGACTGGCCACGGGTGCCACTACCGGCCAGCCGCGATCTGCTGCTGGCCTCGGCAGCATTGGGCAAACAGATCGCCGCCCTGCTCGACAGCGAACACCCGGTGGTCGGCGTCACCAGCGGCGCGATCCGTGCGGAACTGAAGGCCATCGGCGTCCTCAGCGTAGTCGGCGGCGGGCAGATCAACCTGGCCGCTGGCGACCTCGACCTGACGGCGGGCTGGGGCTTTGCGGGGCGCGGCGGCATCACGATGCCGGGGAAGGGCAAGGTGCTTGATCGGGCGATCAAAGCTGAGGAGGAATATCCGGCCCTGGGGCTGAGCGCAGGCGCAAACACCTACGACATCGCGCTGAACGAGCGGGTCTGCTGGCGCAACGTTCCGCCGCGCGTGTGGGACTACACCATCGGTGGCTATCAGGTGATCAAGAAGTGGCTGAGCTACCGTGAACACCCGCTGCTGGGGCGCGGACTGAGCATTGACGAGGCCCGCGTCGTCACCCAGATCGCCCGGCGCATCGCCGCGATCCTGCTGCTGGAGCCGGGGCTGGATCAGAACTACCGGGACGTGGCGGGGGCGACATAGCTGGTGTTCGCTGGGGAAAGGTATCAAGAGGTACGGAGACGCTCTAAATCCTGGAGTACCGATGCCGCGAGGTTGAGGGTGATCTTGACGGTAAAAAGGAGTTCGCCAGCAAACCGGCGCTCATAATCGGCACTCACACGATTCTTCAGGAGCCGCTCAAGATTGGCCCCAACTGCTTTTCGCTTCCGGTCAGGACTTTGCTTGAAGTGATTGATCAACCCCTGGTGCGCCGTATCCGTGCGCCGTGGCGTATACCCATCACGGCTGCGTGCGACGATCTGGGCCATCCCGTAGACCGCATAGTACGCTCGGCTGATAGCCGAGCGCAACCGCGCCTCTTCACTGGTAGCCACATCCTCGCCGCCAAGCGCCTGCGCAAGCGTCAGATACTCAGACCAGTCAAAGCTCATGCTGCGGTGATCGTGATAAAAAGATCACCAAAGGCGCGATCCATTGCGTCAAGCCACCACCCCTGATCAAAGGCAGTCAGTCGCGCCAGCGCAGCATCGGGATCGTCGCTCGGCACAAGGATATACATACCGATCTGTGGTGCCTGATAACCCTCGGGATCTTCGACAAGGCGTAAGGTCATCTGCACCCCTGAGAAGTAGAGCGGGATCATACTCCATGCCTCTAAAAGCAAGGAGATCAGGTGCGGGTGGCACTCAAGATAGCTGCGGATCGCCTCACGGCCCTGGAGGATATACATACGCTCGATCAGCCCGATCAGATCGGGGGAGGCGTGGGTCACTGATGCGGTACTGCGCTCCCATACCACGAGATGCCCTAGTTCGCTTTGCGCTGAGTTTGCGAGGTGGGCAAGCTGCGTGCGAATCTGGCGTACCACCTGTCCATGACCGCTGATGCCATCACCTGAAGTGTGGTGATTTGGCCAAAGACTGATCATGGAAGTCATCAGCGTATCACTCCAAACTGTGCGCGGAGCGCATCTGTGATGCTGGCCTCAAAGATCTGTTCGACCTGTGCATGTGCAACTTCGATCCACTCCATGACCGTATCAATTGAGACGGCACCGGGGGTGATCAGGAAATAATCAATATCTAGGCTCACGACCAGTTCACCATCCGTTTCAGGTGCCGCTGTCTGAAGCTTCAGGGTCAGCGCATCACGCCCATCAGCAAAGGCAAATTGCAGACCGACAATGAATGTTCCGTGATCAGATGGCAACTGTGGCCCGAGCTTGGGGTAGACTTCAAAATAATCTTCCAGCAGGACACGGGGCTGCGAAAATACAATTCGGTTAATGTAGCGCAGCCCAATCCGATGAATGCCTGTTGGTTGGATAACGCGACCGTGTGCGTCTAGCGCCATCGCGATCAGTGGCCGAAAGGCTGTCCAGGAAGGGTACGGGTTGAGATGATTGACCGCTAAGAGTTGTGGGCCAACCTGAATCAAGGCTTGCTTATCGTCACGCAGAAACTGCACGCGATCAACAATCTGGATCTCTTGACCAAGACCCTGACCCGCCTGGGAGACATTGAGGGCGATAGCGCGGCCTGGACGCCGCAGGGGAAACTGCGCACGAACCTGCTCATAGATCAAGCCCGGTGACACAAGATCCCAGGTAAAAGGTCAGGGTGTTTGGTTGGGTATAGAAAAGCGCCACTGGTTGATGAGGTTTCACGAAACCTCGTCAACCAGTGGCGCACCTGAGAGTTGCTTGGGCTACGGGGTCAGGATGAGCGTCGGCGCGGGTTCGCCGGCC
>CAISPW010000247.1 GCA_903887465.1 uncultured Oscillochloris sp.
AAGCGGCCTCAGACAGGCCGCTTCAGCGGCCGTCGTCAACCTCGCCCGCCCGTTTACGGGCCGGGCGCTCAGCCTGACCGGGCGACTTTTGCGGTATTGCGTCAAGTGTGTTTGAACCATGCCTATGGCCTGAAACACGCATCTATGATTGGTGAACAACCAATATAGATGCGTGTTTTAGCGCCTACGGACGCGCGTAGATCCGCTGGTACGCCGCGTAGAACCCGTATACGGCCTTGATGTAACCCCTGGTCTCGGCGAAGTCCACGCCCTCGGTGAAGAGGTCGGAGTCGGCCACGTTGCTGCCACCGGCCCAGCGCCGGGCGTTGCCGAGCCCGCCGTTGTAGGCCGACAGGGCCGCCTGCACGTTGCCCCCCAGATCATCGAGCCGATCCTTCAGGTAAACGGCCCCGAAGCGCACGCTCACCGCCGGGCGGTACAGGTCGTCCGGGCTGAAGTTGGCCAGCCCCAGGCCCTGGGCGATGCCCTGGCCGGTCTCGGGCATCACCTGGGCCAGGCCGCGCGCGCCCACCCACGAGGTCGCCTGCGGGTTAAACAGGCTCTCCTGGCGCAGCAGGGCGTAGAGCAGGCGCGGGTCGAGCGAACGCTCGGCAGTCTGCTGGGCCACGAGGTCGGGGTAGGGGGCAGGGTACCGCAGCCGATCAAGCGCCTGCGGTGGGGTCGCCCCCGCCGGGGCCAGCCGGGCCAGGCGGGCTGCCGCCCGCAGGGCGATATACGTTGACCCTTGGGCGTGGGCTAGGCGGGACAACTCAACCAGCCGGGGCGCGTCAGCGTCCCATTGGTCGAGCGCCGCAATCCACGCATCTCGTGACTCGCTGCCGAGGCCCACGGCGGCCAGCAGGGTCGCTCGGCGCACAGAACGATCCCCCTCCACGCCCAGGTCGTCTGGTGCGCCAGTTGCCTCCTGGCCAGGCCAGCCGCGCACCCAGGATCGCAGAGCCTCCCAATCGGTGTCGCCGAGGGTCGCGGTGATAACAATCGTGCCCTGGGCCACACCGCCAAGCTCCTCGGCAGCGCGGGCACCATAGTAGCTCGTAGGGGATGCCGCCAGGGCGCGGCGGAAGAGGTCGGCGGCGCGGGCCGCATCACCCAGCGCGCGGGCGGATCGGCCTGCCCAGAAGGCACCCTGGGCCTGAGCCTCGCCAGCCCCGGCCTCAGCCAGGATCTGCCAGGCGGCCTCGGCATCGGCGTAGCGTCCGGTACCGAAGAGATCCAGGCCGACGCGGCGGATGGCGGCGGCGGCCTGATCGCTCTGCGGATAGCGGCGGCCCAGGCCCAGGCGCAGGGCGGTGGCACCAGCCCCATCGCCCAGGCGCTCGCGCAACTCAGCCGCGCGGGCGAGCGCCTCGGGGGTGCGCGAGTCATTGGGGTAGGCGGCGGCATACTCTTGGTAGGCAACGCTGGCCCGGTCGGCCTCGCCGCTCTGGCCGAGGGTCTGCGCCCAGTCGATCTGCGCCTGGCGTCCGGCAGCGCCGTTCGGGCTGAGGGCACCCGCCTCAGACAAGGCACGCAGGGCCGAGGGGAAGTCGCCCTGGGCGCGCAGGGCCAGCCCGCGCAGGCGGCGCAGTTCCACGCCCGCCTCAAGATCGCCGCCCTGGGCGATGGCCGCGTCGAGCTCGGTCACCGCATCGGCCCAGCGCCCGTTATCAACGTAGACCCCGGCGGCAGCGGCGGCGCTCAGGGCCGGGTCGCCCGCTGCGAGGAGTGAGTCGACGGCGGCGGCGGCCTCAGGCGTGCCTGGGGCGTCGGCGACGATCTGGCGCAGCCAGACCCCGGCCCGGTCGGCCTGACCAAGCTGCTGGGCCAACGCAGCGGCCTCGCTGAGGATGCGCGCCCGGTAGGCGGGCGTCTGGGCCAGGGCGAGCAGTTCATCGTAAAGGGCGAGGCCGACCTCAGGCTGGCCAGCACGCTGATGCAGGCTGATCGCCCGCTCAAAGCCACCGGCCCGCTCGCCGCGCAGCATATCGCTGCGGGCGGCGTACTCGTAGGCGGCGACGGCCTCGGCAAGCTGGCCCGCCGCCTCGTACTGGGCCGCCTGACGGATGGCCGCGTAGGGCTCCAGGGGCGTGCCCAGGTTGCGGTAGCGCTGATAGGCGCTGATCGCGGCGGCGTGATCTCCCGCCGACTCATAGCCACGGGCCAGCCAGAAGATTGCCGGGGCGCGCAGGGCATCGTCCGGCAGCGCCGCGACAAAGGGCCGCAGCCGGGCCACCGCCGATGTCCAGTCGCCCCGCAGGGCCAGGCTCTCGGCGAGGTAGAAGCGGGCATGGCGGGCCTCGGCCGCGTCGGGGTAGGTTCGCAGCAGCATATCGAAGTCGTCCCCAGCGGCGGCATCCTCACCGATGGCCCGCGCGGCCATCGCCCGGCTGAACAGCACCGGGGCCGGCAGGGCCGCAGGCGGCGCGGGCGCGGAAGCCGGACTCGGCGCGGCCCCTGCGGTGGCCGGTGCCGCACTAGGGGCGGGCGCATCGATCACCTCGCAGCCGACCAGGGCGACGACAAGGACGAGCAGAAGGAGCGCCCGCAGGTTTCGGCTCGACATAATGTAAGACCTTTAGATCGCGAAGAACGCAAACGCTGGTAAATGACACGAGCGCGAAGTTCGCGAAGTCCGCGTTCGCGTCCTTCGCCTCATTTCGTGTCCTTCGCGATCCCGCCGCGATCTTCACGCCAGCGGAAGACAAACTGCTTATCGCCGGCGCGGTCCGGCTTAAAGCGCCAGAGCCGGGTGGGTCGCCCACGACCCTCGCGCATATGGGTCGTCTCCTCCAGCAGCCCGGCCTCCTTGATCTTGCGGTAGAAGTTGCCCTTATCGAGCTTTTCGCCCAGGATCTGCTCGTAGATATGCTTCAATTCCAGGATCGAGAAGAGTTCCGGCAGCAACTGGAAAGCCAGGGTGGTGTACTCCAGCTTCGAGCGCAGCCGCGAGACCGCAAAGGCCAGAATCTGCTCGTGGTCGAAGGCCAGATCGCGCGTGAGCGCGCTCACCGGAAACCAGCGTACGTCGTGGCTCTCTTCGCTGACCCGCAGGTGCTGGGCGTCAAAGCGCACCAGAGCGATGTAGGCCACGCTGATCACGCGGGTGCGCGGGTCGCGCCCGACATCCCCGAACGTGAAAAGTTGCTCGATGTACAGGTCGCGAACGCCGGTCTCTTCCTCAAGCTCGCGCCGGGCCGCCTGCTCCAGCGACTCGTCCATGTTGATGAAGCCGCCCGGGATGGCCCAGGATCCCTCGTAGGGCCAGCGCTTCCGCTGCACTAGCAGCACATGTAGCTCACGCTCGATCAGCGTGAAGATCACGACGTCGACCGTCACCGATGGGCGGTCGTAGCGCGCGGCGTCGTAGGTGGCTGCCGTCTCTTCGTGGTCTCCCATCGCAGGACTCCTTTAATAGTGTTTATTGTACACTATTTTAGAGGTTCGCGGCGACCTTGTCAAGCGGAACCCGCCGGGGGGCAGGGCGGGTGCAACGTCGCCTCTGGCGGGGGGTTGGGGGTGGCTTCGCCACTCCCGAAAAGCGCGGTCTGGGGCGCAGCCCCAGCGACGTTGCAACCGCCCGGTCTGGGATGGCTCGCCCTACCAGCCCTTCCCTAGTTCAGCGGGGCCACCTTGCCAAGCAGCTCATGGGCAAACGCGCGGATGCGGTCGAGATCGTCGGCCTCCGGGTTCTGCCGGGCATAGCGCTCCAGATCCTCCAGGGCCGGGTAGATCGCACCAACCCGAAAGCGCAACAGCCCACGGTCGCGCAGCTCACCGGGGTCGCTGCTGTTGAGCAGCATCAGCCGCTCGACGCTCGCCAGCGCCCGCCGGGAGTCGTTGTGGGCCAGGTAGGTTTGCTTGAGGTTGCGCAGGATCCGCGCCAGGATTTCGCCGCGTGAGGGGGGACTCATCAGCCAGCGCACGAGTTCGGGGCGAACCTCGGTGTGGAACATCCCGATCTGGCGCTCACAATCGGCCTGGCTCCAGAGCGACCCGCTGCGGAACGGGTCGATGTACAGGTCGTGCGGCTGGGCGGTGTAGCGCACCAGAAAGTGCCCCGGCAGCGCCACACCGCTCAGGGGCATGCCAAGCCGCCAGCCCACCTCCATATACACCAGCGAGAGCATAATCGGCAGGCCGCCGCGCCGGAGCAGCACCTGATCGAGGTGGCTGTTAGCCGGGTCGGGCCGGTCGTAGCTGCGCAGGTCGCCGTGAAATCCCTGTGTGTCGAACAGGTAGCGGTTGAGCGCTGCGATCCTGCCCCTGGGCTCAACAATCGTCGCGATCCGCTCGCGCAGGTCGTTGGTGAAGCCATCAAGCATCGCCAGCAGGTAGCGCGGGTCGCTGCCGCCGCGATCCTCCCAGGCGATCAGCATGGCCGTTTCGGCCAGAGGCACCCGTTGGTCGGGCTGGCTGATCATACGCTGGAAGAGCCAACGGGCATTCTGGGGCATAGGCGATTTTTGGGAAAGCGGAGGACTCTCGGGAGGGCGTACCTTCCCGAGAACCATCCTACTTCGCAGGATACAACCGATGAGCTATGCCAAGGCGAACGAGGCTGCGCCGAGCAGGGCCGCCTTCGGGTTGAGGATCACGTGAACCGGCACCGCGCCGAGCAACGCACGAAACCGGCCCTTCTCGCGAAACGCCGCGAGGAAGCGCGGGTGCCGCAACTGGGGTAGGATACGCGGCGGGATACCACCGCCGATGTAGACTCCGCCGGTGGCGAGTATTTTCAGGGCCAGGTTGCCCGCCTCAGCGCCGAGGATGCCCACAAACAGATCCACCGTGGCCGCACAGAGCGGGCAGGGCGCGGCGGGATCAAGGGCGAAGCGCACGATCACCGGCGTTGGGTCAGCCACGGCGGCGAGGGCCACCGCCACCTCGGGGGTTTCGCCCGCGAAGCCAGCGTCGCGGAGGTAGGCGTAGATATTGGGGATGCCCATGCCCGAGCAGACCCGCTCGTAGCTGACGTGGCCGATCTTCGTCTGCAGGTAGCGCAGCAGCGCGATCTCGTCGGGGGTGTTGGGCGCGAAGCTGGCGTGGCCGCCCTCCGATGGGTAGGCCCGGTAGTGGGCACCGTCCCAGGTCAGAAACGCCTCGCCGAGGCCGGTGCCGGGGGCGATCACGCCCAGGGTGCCGCCGGGCACCGGCATGCCGACGTTGAGTGTGGCGACATCGTCGCCCTCAAGGATTCGCACGGCGTTGGCGATTGACTCTAGATCGTTGAGCAGGTGGACGGAGCCGAGGCCCATGCCCTCGCGGATCGCGGCGGCGTCGATCACCCAGGGCAGGTTGGTGATCGAGGCCCGGCCCGCCACCACCGGCCCGGCCACCCCGAAGCATGCCGATTCCACCGGGGCCGGATTGGCGGCGAGGAACTCCTGAATAATCGCCTCCAGGCTGGCGTAGCCCGCGCTCGGGAAGATCGCCTCGGCCGCAGGCATATGCGCGCCCGCCGTGCGCGAGAAGAGCGCCAGGATCGTCTTCGTGCCGCCAATATCGCCCGCGAGAATCATTGAGCCTCCTGGAGGGGCGAAGTGTCGGCCCCGCCCGCTATCCGTTCAGCGCCAGCTTCGCTCTGGTGCCGCTGCTTCGCCCCTACGTCGCGAGGGCCTTCTGAAGATCGGCGATCATCTCGGCCCGATCTCGCCCAGGGGCGTAGACGGCCGAGCCAGTCACCGCCACGGTGGCCCCGGCGTCGCGCACGGCGGCGATCAGATCCTTGTTCACCCCGCCGTCCACCTGAAGCGCAACCCCGCTCAGGCCGCGCTCGTCGATCATGCGCCGCGCCCGTCGGAGTTTGTCCAGGCTAGCCGGGATAAAGCGCTGGCCGCCGAAGCCGGGGTTCACGCTCATCACCAGCACCAGATCCAGGTCGGAGAGCACATCCTCAATCGCGCTCAACGGCGTGGCCGGGTTCAGCGCCACGCCTGGGCGCTTGCCCAGCGCACGGATCTGCTGCACGGTGCGGTGCAGGTGCGGGCAGACCTCGGCGTGGACCGTGATATAGTCGCAGCCGGCGGCCGCAAAATCTTCCAGGTAGCGATCCGGGTCGGCGATCATTAGGTGGGCGTCGACAATCGCCCCGTAGCGGTCGGCGATTGGCTTCAGGGGGCGCACCAGCATCGGCCCGAAGCTGATGTTCGGGACAAAGCGACCGTCCATCACATCGAGATGGAGCCAGCGGATCCCCGCCTCGAAGGCGGCCGTCACCTCTTCGCCGAGGCGGGTGAAGTCGGCGGTGAGAATTGATGGGGCAATGTGCATCGCTACCTCTATCATGATGGGAGGATCAGGGATGACAACGCCCTCCCTGATCCTCCCAAAGAGCTACTGTGGGCGTTGGATGTGGCGGATTCCATCGGCTCCAGCGACGATCAGGTCGGTGGCCATGCCTACGAAGAGGCCGTGTTCAACGACGCCAACTCGGGCTGAGAGCCGGGCCGCCAGGGTCTCCAGGTCGTCGATCGGGCCAAAGTTACAGTCGAGCAGATAGTTGCCCTGGTCGGTGTGCAAAGGTTCGCCGTCATCGCGCAAGCGCAGGCTCACCTTGGCCCCCAGGGAGGCGATCCAGCGGGACTGGGCACCCCAGCCGAAGGGCACCACCTCTACCGGCAACGCCCAGTTTGTGCCCAGCCGTGGCGAGAGCTTGCTCTCATCGACAATGATCACCTCGCGCAGGCTCGACTGGGCGACGATCTTCTCGCGTAGCAGGGCCGCGCCGCCGCCCTTGATCAGGTTTAGCTGTGGGTCAACCTCATCGGCCCCGTCGATTGTCAGATCTACCTGCGGGTAATCCTCCAGGGTCGTCAGGGGAATGCCGAGCCGCCGAGCCTCCTCCTCAACGCGCAGCGCACAGGGGATCCCAACAACATTTTGGAGTTCGCCGCTGGCCAGCAGGGCGGCGATACGCCGAACCGCGTAGATCGCTGTGCTGCCTACGCCTAGCCCAACCACCATCCCTGACTGCACAAGGCTCGCAGCCTGATCCGCAGCCTGTCGCTTAAGGTCTTCACGCCGTGCCGCCTCGCTCATCTCGGGCCTCCCTATGCTCTTCGTGTACACAAATTGTACACCAGATCGGGCCGGTTGGATTCAGCCTCTGGCAGGCACGCCCAGGCCGGTGCAGAGTCGCCTCCGCTGGGGGTGCGAAGATGACTTCGCCGCCCCCACGTTCTTTTTTGGGCGGCTGGGGCGGCTTCATCGCCAAAACCCAACCAGAGGCAGATTTGGGGCGCAGCCAGCGAGAGGTTGCCATGGCCCTGGGCCAAGTCACACACTCGTTGCAAGGGACTGTATAATGCCCATAGCAAGAGAGACGGCTGACCATCACACACGCAGAGCGACGCGAACACATGCATACATCCCGGATCCCGTGGGCGCTCATCATTGGCATGCTCTTGCTGATTGCAGTGCTGGTGCTTGGCTTTCACAACTGGCCCACCATCCATGCGGCGATACAGCTGATGCGCCACGCCCGTCCGGGGTGGCTGGCGCTCGGGGTGTTCGCCGTCGTCGCCGGCTTCGTCTGCGCGGGGCAGATCTACGGGCGCGTGCTGCGGCTGCTCGGCTACCGGCTCCCGCAACTCTGGCTGATCTCAGCCGCGATGGTGTCGATCCTGATTAGCCAGACCATCCCGGCCGGCACCGTGGCCAGCTATGCCTTCCTAACCGCGAGCCTGCGCCGACGCGGCATCCCGGCCACCAGCGTGGCCCTGCTGGCCAGCCTTGAACTCTTCACCTGGATCGGCGGCATGCTGGTGCTGTTCTGCTTCGGGCTGATCTACAAGATCATCTTCCTTGGCGATAGCAGTACGTCCCAGATCACCTACCCGGCGGCCGCGCTTGCCCTGACGGTCGTGGGGACAATCGCCTTTGCCAGCACACGTCCGCGCCCAACCCTACACCACTGGGTGACGCTAATCGGCAGGGTGGCCGGGCGAATCTTGCGGCGTAGCTGGTCGGACGCCCATATCCATCAGATCGTTGATGAGCTGGACACGAACCGCCGCCTGATCATGGAGCGCCCGCAGCAGGCGCTGGCCCTGCTCTGCCTGCAGCTGTTCGTCTTTGTCTTGCACAGCGCGGCCCTGCTGATGCTGATCCACGCCCTGGGTGCCACCGCCCCGCCGCTGGCTGTGCTGGCGGCCTACGGGCTGGCGCTGATCGTTAGCACATTCACCGCGCTGCCCGGTGGCGGCGGCACCGTCGAGGCCGCCCTGACCCTCTCGCTCACCGCCGAGGGTGTTCCCCCGGAGGCCGCCCTCGGGGCAACGATCCTCTTTCGCCTGTGTAGCTTCTGGCTGCTGCTGCCGATCGGGGCGATCTGCTACCGCTTATTAACGACGAGCGATGACCAGCGATTACAAAGCGACCAATGAATTACGAATCTCGAACCTCATCCACCGCCGACCAACGGGCCGCAGCCACCGCGCGAACAAAGGCGCTGCTGGTTCATCTCTACACGGCATCAACAATGGTCGTCCTCATGGGCTCGACCGCATTTCTGCTAAACGGCCAGCTAACGGCGGCGCTCTTCACGATGCTGCTGAGCGTCGTGATTGACGCGACCGACGGCGCGCTGGCCCGTCGCTTTCAGGTGAAGTTGCACGCGCCCGAGTACGACGGGCGCACCATGGACGACATCATCGACTACGTATCCTACGTGTTCCTGCCGACGATTTTTATGTTTAAGGCTGGGATGCTGCTTGGGCCGTCGGTTATCTTCTGCAGTTTCCCGCTGATCGCCAGTGCCTTCGGCTTCTCTCGCGTCGATGCGAAGCTCGATGACGATGGCTTCTTCGTCGGCTTCCCGTCCTACTGGAATATTGTCGTCGCCTACTTCTATCTGACCGGCTCGCCGCCCTGGTTGAACACGCTGATTATTATCTTCCTGGCGGCGCTGGTCTTTGTGCCCACGCGCTATATCTACATCACGCGGTTCCCGCACCGACGATGGGCACACCTGGCCGGGGCTTCGTTGAGCGGCATCGCCATGCTCGCCGCCCTGTTTATCGGTGGCGACATGCGGCAACTGCTGGTGGTGATCTCGCTGATCTACCCGGTGATCTACACCGTCTACTCGCTGTTCCTCGACCTGCAGGCGCGCAAGGCCGCACGCTAATGTGAACATAGCCGATAGCCGATAGTACTACCGTTGTAGTTGCCAACATCGCCATTCCTAGCGGGGGTTTGGGGGCCGCAGGCTCCCGAAAAAATCCTTTTCTTTTCTTTCGGAGGGGCGAAGCCCCTCCGAGCCTCCCCGCCGGGGAGACTACAACGGTAGTAATAGCCGATAGCCGGACATCAGCGGCCATGTTCATCTGGTGTTGCGCGGCGGAGCCGCATGGTTGTCTAATGTGAACATAGCCGAGTGCGCGGGCGTCTGTCGCGCTCAACTCGGCGCGGATGCGGGCAGGATGCCCACGCTACCATGTTCGTCACGTATGCGTGTGTGTCGGATGCCTAACCGTGCTTCCTGGGAGGCACCGGGATCGGTGTGCCCGACGGCACAGGCGGCGGCTGAGCCTCCGCTGTCGGCGGCGGCTGGTTCGGGTCAGGGTCGGGCGCACGTACCCCCAGCACTACGGTCGTCCCTGGCATGATCCAGTCACCGGCGGCGGGCAGGGTACTCACCACCGTGTAGGGCGCAAATCTGTCGTAGTCGCCTGGGATACGCTCGCGGGTCTGGTAGTCCACGTAGATCATGCCGGGGCCAACCCCCAGGGTCGACAGAAGCTCCTTGGCTTGGTTCTCGCCGAGGCGCTGGAGATCCGGCATCTTGATCGCCCCGATCACCGGCGGCACTGCGACCGGCGGCGCGAACATGGCCGGGTCACATGGCGGCAGGGCGGCAATCACTGCGGTGTCGTCGGAGGTGCCGCCATCCGGCGGCGCAGCTCCAGCAGGCGCGGGGATGGGGACTGCCGATCCGCCGCTCCAGACATACAGCACCCGCTCGTCCGGGTCAGGCGGCGGTGTCTTCCAGAGATAGATCTCCTGGGCCAGGCCCTCGGGGTAGGTCTGCCCGTCCACCGGGCGGCAGTACTGGCCCTGGCCCAGGAGGTGCATATCGGGCACGACATCGCTCGGCTTGGCACCATCGGCGGATGGCGCGCTGGTGGGAGCCTGCACATGGAGCGTGCCGTCGCTGGCCCACTCCTCGGGCGTGGGGATGCGGATGAGCCGCATCTTCTCGAAGGCTCGGCAGGGCACCCTGAGCGCGCTCAACACGCTGTCGAGGGCGGGGCCGGGCGGAAGCGTATTGGTCGGCGTGAGCATCGCGGTGAGCATCGGCCGGGTGAACAGCTCCTCGCTGTAGCCGCCGAAGGGGCCGGGCAGCGGGCAGATCGCCTTGCGCACCACCGAGCCGTCCGTCGGTAGCGTGAACGTCGTCGGGATCTGCTGGTCGCCGAAGGGTGCGGCGAACAGCGCGTGGTAGCGCGGCTTCTGCTTGATCCAGACGAAGATCTCCTCCATCACGTTGTGCCAGATGATCCCGCCGCCTGTGAGGCTCTCGACCTTCTCGGTCGGCTCGTTATTGTTGTTGCCGGTCCAGACGCCCACAGTCACAAAGGGTGTGAACCCGGCCGCCCAGGCGTCGCGCCAGTCGTTCGAGGTGCCGGTCTTCACTGCGGCAGGTAGGCTCAGCTTGAGTTGGCTGTTCAGACCCCACACCGGTGCCCGCGCCCGGTTGTCGCTGATCATATTGGTGAGGATCGCCACCAGATCCGGCTCGACGACCTGGTCGCCAGGAGCCGACACGAAGCGCTCAAGCGTACGGCCCGTGGCGTCGCTGATCTCCAGAATCGACACCGGGGCGTGGTAGCTCCCGCCGCTGGCCAGGGTGTTGTAGGCCGTGGTCAGCTCCAGGGGCGTCACCTCGCCGCCGCCCAGCGTAAGCGAAAGGCCGTAGAAGTCTGCGCCGCGCTTGAGGCCAGTTTTCACGCCCACGCGGTCGAGCAGATCCAGGTCGTTCTTGATCCCGCCCATCTTCAGCGCCTTCACGGCGGGCATGTTGAGCGAGTTCGCCACGGCGTTGCGCATGCGTACCGGGCCGTTGAATCTCCCGTTATAGTTCAGCGGCGCATACGCCTCCGTGGCGCTCAGCGGGAACTGCGTAGGCACATCCCAGATCACCGTGTCGGGGGTGATGCCCTGCTCCATCGCCGACAGATAGGTGAAGGGCTTGAGCGCCGACCCAGGCTGGCGCGCGCGCGTGGCCACGTTCACCTGGCCGTCGAGTACGTTGCCAGTCTCGCCGCTGGTGGTGGTCGGCTGAACGGCGCGATAGTCGATGCTGCCGACCATCGCCAGAATCTGGCCGGTGTTCGGCTGCATCACCACCACCGCCGCATTATGGATATTGCGCGACTCAAGCTCTTTGATGCGCTCGGTCGCCTTCTCCTGCACCATCTGCTGCAGGTCGAGGTCGAGGGTGGTGGTAATCCGCAGGCCGCCGCCGGTGAGGGCGGCTTGGCCGTAGCGCTCCTGGATGAGGTCGCGCACATAGAAGACGAAGTGCGGCGCGTTGAGCGGCACATCCTGGGGGGCGAAGCGCAGGGGCTGGGCGATGGCGGCGCGGGCCTGGTTTGCGCTCACGTAGCCATCCTCCACCATGCGCCGCAACACCGCCACCTGGCGCCAGCGCGGCGCGCTGAGGTTCTCTGGCAGCTTATAACTCGCCTGTTCCCAGCCCGTGCCGAGGCGCACGCCGGACAGGTAGCCGCCCTGGGCATCCCGTTCCAGGTAGTTGATCGGGTTGTAGACGCTGGGCAGTTGGGGCAGGCCGGCCAGGAGCGACGCTTGGTTTAGGTTCAGGTCGCGGGCTTTGATCCCAAAGTAGACCTCGCTGGCCGCCTCGATCCCGTAGGCCAAGTTGCCGTAAAAGTTCTCGTTCAGGTAGAGGTCGAGGATCTGCGGCTTATCGTAGATCTTATCGAGCTCCTGGGCGAGGATGATCTCCTTCAGCTTGCGCTCGTAGCGCTTTTCGGGGGCGCGCTCCTCAATCTTGAGAACGCTGTTTTTGATCACCTGCTGGGTGATCGTCGAGGCACCGCCCGTCTCAGAGCCAACCTTGAGGCTATTCATCGCCGTGCGAACAATGCCGCCCAGGTCGATGCCCTTGTTGGTAAAGAAAGACTTGTCTTCGACGGCGACCGTGGCCTGCACCAGCAGGGGCGAGATCTCATCGAAGCTCACGTTGGTGCGCTTGCCCGCGTCGAAGAACTCGTAGAGCAGGACGCCGTTGCGGTCGTAGATCCGCGAGGTCTGGAAGAGATTACGGTTATTGAGTGCGTCGAGGCGCGGCTTGAGGATGGCCGTTGTCTGCGCATAGACGCCATAAACGGCACCGAGTACGCCACCACCGGAGAGGCCGACCAGCACCGCTATGGCCGCAAGGATCTGCGCCAAGAGGCGCGGCAGCCGCGCGGGAGGGATAACCTGGCGGCGGCGCAGCAGCCCAGGGTGCGCCGGACGGCGCAGCACTGGACTCCCGGCGTAGGTGTGGCGTGTGAATCGATTACGAGGCTGTGACATTGGCCTATGCGCGTGCAGGGTGCGGGGCCAGCCCGACTCTGCATCATGAAAGAGCGCTGATTCGCAACCAGAGCAGCAAAAGTATACCCCACATGCCGAACACCGACCAGCGGCCTCGCCGCTGGTCGGTGTTCGGCATGCGGAGTTGAACCCAATACAAACGTCTGGAGCCCTAGCGTAGGAGATGCGAAGCTGTCACCGCGTCACCATGTCACCGCGTCACCACGCCAGTTCGGCTAACCGCCTGCGCACCTGGATGCGATAGAACGTCAGCGCCACCAGGCTAAGGCCGCTGGCGGCGTAGGCCCACTGCGCCCAGGCCGTGCCGCTGTCGCTGCCGCTCCAGATGCCGTGGGCCAGGGCGAGCGCGAAAATGCCGAAGCTGACGTAGTGGACCGTCCGCCAGGCCCGCCCGCCGATCAAGCGCCGCACGTAGAAGCTAAGCGTGACCGAGATCATCAGGTAGAAGGATATCTGCCCTAGGCCAACCCAGAGTGGTTGGTAGTCCGTGCTGGCGAAGGGTACAAGGATCTGGGTCAGGCTATAGCCAATGTAGTGGTCGCCCAGCAGGCTCAGGGCGTGGATGGCCCCGAAGATGAGGCCAAGGATGCTGGCGTACTCGTGCAAGTCGGACACGGTGGGGCCGCCGGGCCAGGCCCGCGCCATCCGGTTGGTGATCGTTAGGCCCAGGGCCATCGACCACCAGAGCAACCCGTAAGACACAAAGGCGCTGGCCCGCGTCAGGTACCAGAATGCCTTCTGGCCCAGCAGAGCCGTGTTCAGGCTGGCCCTTACGTCGGGGAACATGGCAGACAGTACCAGGGCGCTGCCCAGCATCAGCACGAGGGCCAGCAGCGGCATCAGCACCGGCATGGCTGCGCTCAAGGCGGAGGGGAGGTCATCGTCGGCGCTGCGCTGACGCTGGATGCTTGATGAGGCGATGCGTTTGGTGTCACGTGGGGGATGCGCGGACATCTTCAGCTTTCCTCATCTAAATTGCACTTTAAGTGACGTGTCATCTGCCTCGCGTTAGCGCGATGAGCGGGTGCTGGTGATCGCCTGACGAGACTGCGAGCCGAAATCAAACTGCCACCACTCCCTGTGGCCGAGACGGCGGCGAGGTTTGGCGGACGGCGACTGGTCATTGGGTGCGGCCTGCACAACAGCCTGCGCGGGACGGGCGGCGGCGCTGCTTGTGTCGGACACGCCGAAGGCAACCCACCCAGCCGCAGTCGCAGTCACCGCGACGGTAGCCAAGGTGGTGTTAAATGTCGTAACCAGGAGGCGTCGGTTCGGGTTTCGGCGGGCCATATGCAGGGCTCCTCGTCGCATAGGTGCGGGTCCGGGGGCACCGCCACACGGGGATGATGGTGCGTTAGCCCCATCATACGGTAAAGATCTTAAAGAATTCTATAGATGATCTAAATTTTAGATGAGTTTTTTTGCCGGGAGCGTCCCGAGTCCGCGTAGCAGGGCGCGGTGGACGTATGGGTGACATCAGCGCAGATCAAGATCTGCCGTGTTGTCGCGGCGCTATCGCCGCACCTCGTTACGATGGTAGCGGTGGGTGCGTACGTAGCTCACGATGTTGCCGTCGGCGTCGAGGTTGATGTGGTAGGTGGCGAGGACATCGTTGTTGCTGGGGGGGCGTCGCCGCTCGATCATCTCGATCTCGACGATCCAGCCTTTGCGATCACGGCTGACTCGTGAGACGGTATCGACCGAGAGGCCAGTCAGGGCGCTGAGTTGCTCGCGAGCGGTGCCGACGATTGTCATTACGTCCATGTCTAACCTCCTCGTGTGGCGGAGGGTTGGGGCGGCCCGCGAGCCGCCCTACGAACTCCAGATCACATTGAGGGTGACAAAGTTATAGGGCGGCACTGGTCCGACGGACTTAAACGTCATGTGCGACCCCATACTGAGATCCAGATTATGCACGGCAATGTCGAAGCGTCCCTCGTCTGTGCGGTCGAGCAGGAAGGCCGCATTCACCACCATGCGGTCGGTGAGGATGTGGTGGGTAACAGTGGCGCGGGCCAGCGGGCGCAGGGTGGCAAGAATTTGCTCGCTGTCGTGCTGGCGTCGCTGGGCGACGGCTGCCTCGATCAGCTCGCCAAGGTTCATCCGCTCGTGGTAGGTACTTTCGGGCGGGCGGGTGGCGATGCTGTCGCGCAGGGCGCGGATCGTGGGCTGCTGGTCGGCGATCTCGTGAAAGATCTGCTCGTCGGCCCAGAATGCCTTTAGCCCTAGCTCAACCTGGCTGTGGAGCTGATCGAGCTGCGCCTCCAGGTCATCGTAGCGCCGGGTGAGCAACTGGCTGTAGATGGCTTCGGCGTGGGGGGCCACAACGCCGAAGCGGATCGGCAGTACCGTGTATTGCTGCATCACCGCCTCAAGCACCCGCGTGTGGGCCATCATATTGCGGCGCGTGCTGTCATACTCCTCGCACGGCGAGTCGCTTACCACGACCGCGAGGTTGCGGTAGGGGACGGTGTAGACGCGAGCCCCCCGCTCGTGGATGCCGCGAGCGGCGATCGCGCGGGCGTCCGCGCAGCGGATGATGCCGTAGAGGTACTTGCCGGTGAGTACATCTGTCTCAAGCATGGCTGGCTCCGTCATTGAGCGGTATATGGTGAGGATCAAGTGTGGGGTTCCCCCCGCCCTTGATCCTCCCTACGGCGATCTGCTGTTCCGGATTACGCTAGGACGGCATCCCGGCGAGGCTGCGCGCCTGGACGATCCAGTCATCGACATTCGCCAGCCGCGCGGCGTCGCCGAGCGCCTTGCGCAGCTCCTCAGGGCTGCTCAGGGCCAGCTGGATGTAGGTGCAGATCCCAGCGCGGTCGAGGCGCTGCTGAAGGGCGGGGCCGATGCCGTGGATGGTGGTGAGGTTATCGCGGTAGGTGCGGGCCTGCGGTGCCTCGGGTGCCGGTGTCGGCTGCTGCGGCTCGCTGACCTCCGCCCGCTGGCCGCTCTGGAGCGCCTGGGCGGTCGCCTCCAGTTCATCGCGGAGGGGCGCGAGGCGCTGGCGCTGGCTGGCGCCGGTGGGCCAGGTGGCCTGCGCTAGCTCGTCGTGGAGGGCGACCACATGACGGCGCACGCCCTCGACGATTTCGCCGATCTGGCCGCGCTCGGCGGCATTGAGCTGTCCGGTGGCCACAAGAACCTCGGCGAGGAAGGGTTGCACGTTGTTGACTAGCCCGTCGATGTGGACGCCGATCTGATGCTCCTGATCCTCGCTAAGCGATTCGCCTTCCATGGTGCGCAGGATCGACACCCGCGCCATTTGGGCATAAGCGATCAGCCCGACCTGGCCGAGCCGCTGCATCAGATCGCTGTTATCTGTCGTTGGGGCGACGACGGCCTCGACGACGGCCTCGACGACGGCCTCAGGGGTAGCCTCGACGACGGCCTCGACGACGGGCTCAGGGGCGGCCTCGACGACGGCCTCAGGGGCAGCCTCGACGACGGCCTCGACGACGGGCTCAGGGGCGGCCTCGACGACGGGCTCAGGGGCGGCCTCGACGACGGGCTCAGGGGCGGCCTCGACGACGGCCTCGACGACGGCCTCAGGAGCGGCCTCGACGACGGCCTCAAGAGCGGCCTCGACGACGACTTCAGGGGCAACTTCAGGGACGGCCTCGACGACGGCCACGGGCGAAGCGGGATGCTGGACGTGCATTGCGGCCAGCATCCCGGCGACATTGTGGGCGCGCTTCTGCCGGGCAAGGCGCAGTTCGGTCGACTGGCTGGCGGCGAGGTGCGCGCGCTCAGTGTTTAGTTCGCTAAGGCGGGCGGCTACCTGATCGCGCAGTTGCTGGAAATCGTGCATGCGGGATCGGCGCCAGGCGGCTGCGTCATCGCCGCGCTCATCCGCGAGGTCGTGGAGCATGGCGAACACATTATTGCGCACTGCGCTGACGTCATCGTGCAGGCGGCTGCGCAGCGCCGATGCGTTGAGCGTGAGGTCGGCATTAAGATTCGTGCGCATCGTACGCATGCCATCACGTAGTGCCGTGACGTCGTTGTGCAGGCGGCTGCGCAGTGTCGAGGTGCTGAGGGCCAGGTCGGCGTCAAGATTCGTCCGCATTGCGCGCATGCCATCACGCAACGCGGTGACGTCGTCGTGCAGGCGGCTGCGCAGCGCCGATGCGCTGAGGGCGAGTTCGGCGTTAAGGCTGGCCCGCAGCGCCGCCACGGCGCTCCGCAGTTGGGCGGCCTGCGCGGCCAGAAAGTGTCGCTGATCAGCCGAAGACTGTAGCCGGGAGAGTCGATAGTCGCGGATCTGGCGTTCGGCAGCATTGCGTACAGCAGCGGATCGGTTGGGTTGAGAGAATGTCACCGGCGGCTCCTTCTTTGATCCATGGGCGGGCAGCGGTTTTACAGGTGAGAGAATCTCAAAAACTGATGGGTGGCGCGCCGACATATCGGTAGCGCAGGGTACACCGGTGCGCCGCCACAGGCTACGCAGACGACGCGGCAGACGCCGTGAGGCCTACGGCCTCGGCGTATTTCAGGTACGTGTCCACACCAGCGACCACGACGCGGGCCTCGATGGCCAGCAACTCGATGCCCACCAGAGACACCCGAACCCAGGCGTCGATGACGATGCCCTTGTCCAGGATGCGATCCACAACCTCGGCGAGACTGCTGGACGCATTGACCTTCTCAATGGCCATTTCAGACCTCCTGTAAAGCAGTGACGGAACTCAGATCGCGCTACCCAAATCTATTACACCGCAGAATTGTTACGCTGGCTGTTAGCACTGCGCAAGCCTTTTGTTAGGCTTGTGTTAGGCGGTACATGAATAGAACACGAACAAACGAAGAGCGGACTTGTTATGCTATTCATGCATATTTATGCGGCCCGGTCGCTGCGCAAGATGTAGCCGTGGCGTGCCACCGTGCAGAGCCGAATGGGGCAGCGCGGGTCGGGCTCGATCTTGGCGCGCAGGTTCATCACGTGCCAGCGCACGAGGCCCGGCTCCGCCGTGTCGGGCGAGTAGTTCCACGCCCCGCGCAGCAGCCGCTCGCTTGAGCAGATCTCGTTGGGGTGGCGCATCAGGTAGCTCAAAAGTTCGAACTCCGCCGGTGTGAGCTGAACCGCCGTGCCGGCGACCTTCACCTCGCATGTGTGCATATCGAGGCTCAGGCTCCCCACGTCGAGCGTACTCGCGGTTGTCGTATGCATGCTACTAGCTTTGCTTCGCCGCAGCAGCGCCTTGATCCGTGCCTTTAGCTCGCGCAGGTCGAACGGCTTGATCACATAATCATCGGCACCGTCAGCGAAGCCACGGATGCGATCTTCAATCGTGTTGCGCCCGGTGAGGAAGAGCACGGGCACCTCGGCGAACTCGCTGCGTGCGCGCAGCGTCTGACAGAGCGTGAACCCGTCGATATCGGGCATTGACACATCGAGGATCACCAGATCCGGGCGCTGGCGCTGCACCATCTCCAGCGCCTCGTCGCCGTCGTGGGCCATGCGTACGGTATATCCTTCGTCGTGGAGGGCGCGGCCAACCACCCATAGAAGGTCTTCTTCATCATCAACTAGCAGTATGTGGTGCATAGGTGCTGCTCCTGCTTGCCCCTGTCTGGCGTAATGCGTGCTGTAAGATCGCACGCACATCGCTGATAAGAAAGGGCTTGGCGAGAAACCCTGCAATATGTGCCTGGTGACTGCTCATATCCTCATGGTAGTAGTAGCCTGACATAAGAATGATTGAGGTTCCAGGGCTAATCGTGACAATGCGTTGGGCAAGCTGAATGCCGTTGGCGTCGGGCAGGATGGCATCGATAAAGGCAACGTCATAGGAGTGCTGTCCCACAAGCTTGATGGCCTCGGCCGCGCAACTGGCGGTGCTGATCACCGTATTGCTCGCGCGGATCATCCGTTCAAGCGCCCAGCATAGGTCTGGCTCATCATCGACAATCAAGATCTTCACCGTGGCAATCTCCATAGGTCCTTCTGCCCCGTTAGACATGGTTCAAACCCACGTGACCGTTCAGCGACGAGACGATGACGCAATGAGACGATGAGGAGCGCGTCATCGCCTCGTCGCCGCATCGCAGGACTGTCAAGCTGAAACCTGGCACCTGAAACCTTGTCTTAGCGCGGCGCTGCTGCGAGGTACGTGTCGGTGATCGGCAGCCGGATAATGAATGTCGCACCATGCGACGGTTCACTAACCGCCTCCATCGTCCCGTGGTGCTGCTGCACAATGCTGTAGCTGATCGAGAGGCCCAGCCCCGTGCCCTTGCCCACCGCTCGCGTCGTGAAGAAGGGGTCGAAGATCTTCGCCACGTGCTCGTCGGCAATCCCATGTCCGTTGTCACTGAAGCGTAGCTCGATCTGGTCGTCGATCAGTCGGCTCTGCACCGTCAGATGGCCGCCATGCGGCATCGCGCTGCATGCGTTTAAAATCAAGTTGGTAAACACCTGCTGGAGCAACTCGGGGTTGCCGTAGATCCGTGGCACATCGGGCGAGAAGTCGCGATGGAGTGCGACCTGCGAGACCAGCAGTTGGTGGGTCAGCAGGGTGAAGGTCTCCTCAAGGGTGGCGTGGATATTGAGCAGCCGGAAGCGTTCCTGCGGCGGGTGGGCGAACTTTAGCAGGTGTTCGATGATCAGCGAGGCCCGCTGCGCCGAGGTGACGATCTTCTGCGTACACTGCTGGCGCAACTCGTTGTCGCCGGGGTGCTCGTCAAGCAACTGCGCGCTGGCCGCAATGATCGCCAGCGGGTTGCGGATCTCGTGGGCGATCCCGCCCGCCATCACTCCAAGCGAGGCCATCTTGGCCGACTGGGCCAACTGAGACTCCAGGCGGCGGCGCTCGGTCAGGTCACGGCCAACCGCCACCAGGGCCACTACCGCGCCGGTGTCGTCGTGCATGGCCGAGCAGTTCCATGCGACATCGACCTGCTGCTGCGGGTTCGATGTGATCAGGCTCGCCTCGGTAGCGATGCTCTCCTCGCCCTGGGTCAGGCGGTGCAGCTGCGTCGCGATGGCGCGGCGCTGGTCGGCGGCGCAGAGCGAGAGAAACGATTTGCCGCGCACGAGGTCGGGCGTCAGCCCCGATACCCGCTCCGCCGCCCGGTTCCACGTGATCACTTCGCCCTGCGGCGACATTGTGATCACTAGGTCGCTGGCCCAGTCGATGACACTGGCCAGGTAGCGCTCGGCCCGGCGCACTTCCTCGCCGAGTTGCTCGCGCTCGGTGATGTCCTCCATCAGCAGCAGGACGTTTTCCACCCGCGAGCCACCTTTGATCGGGATGAGCCGATAATCGTAGGTGCGGGTGATCTGCTCCGGCGCGCGATAGACCATCTTCTCGCCGTCGAAAATCTTGCCGCTGGCGAAGACGGCGCGGATCTTCGCCTCAAGCTGGAGGAAGCGCATGAGCGCGGGAGGGAAGAGTTGGCTGATCGGACAGCCGATCATCTGCCCCTCATCGTAGCGGGCCTTGCTCAGAAAGTTTTTGTTGGCCGAGACAATCCGGAGCGTGTGGTCGATCACCACCAGCGAGATCGGCACGCTTTCCAGAATACGGTTGATGAACTGCTCGCTATGCGCCAGTTCGTCGTAGAGCTGCGTCGTCTGGAGGGCAGCGGCATGGCGCTCGGCGACCAGGGCGGCGAACCAGAGATCCTCCGAGGTGAAGGCCGGGGCATGGTCTAGGCGGGCAAGGTTCAGCACGCCCTTCAGCTCGTCGCCGATCATCATTGGCACGCAGAGGGCCGAGCTGATCTCCTGTTGGTGCATGTATTCGCTGAGGTGTGCGGGGATGTCAGGGTCGCTGGGCAGCAGGAGCGGGCGGTGATGCTGGGCGACCCATCCGGCGATCCCGTCACCAAGGCGGATGGTGGTCTGGTCAATACTATCGGCGTGTATGCCAATCGCGGCAGTGATCCGCAGTTGCTGGCTCTCGGGCTCGAAGTGCATCAGCGCGGCCCGATCCGCTTGGGTGGCCTCGGCGACGACTTTGAGCAAATCACGGTTGAGCGCGTCGGGGCTGCGGTGCACGAGAAAGAAATTCTGCCAGCAGTCAAAGAGCGACTCGAGGGTGGGCTGCCATGTCCGGGTGGCATGAGGCGAGTCTTGGGCTATGGGCATGCTGTCCACCTGTTAGACTTCCATTTGCGTGCTTTGTGCACCTTCGCGTATAAGATACACCAACTTCGCTCATAATGGTTATCGAATTTGTGAGAATCGGCCTGCGGTACCGCATCTCCCCCCGCAGAACGGTCAAGCTCGAACCGCCAATGCTAGATTTTGCCTAACGCAATCCTAACGAGAGGCTTGCGCACTGCTAACACGCACCGGACGGATCTTCGTGTCTAATAGACGTGGGTAAGAGGTATCTACCTGAAAGCGCTCATGATCATCGATGCTGCGGGTAGTGAGCGTGTGAGGAAATGGCCATGACCGCACCGACAACCGCCGGCGCTGCCCGAAATGCCGCCGGGCCTTCACTCGCGAAGCTGGTGGGCCACATCCCCGCCGCGCGGCGTTGGCGTCGCCAAGCCGACGTGCTGATCGTGATCAGTCGGCAGCTCGAACTGATGGCTCAGGAGCAAAATCACACCGCGCATGTCTCGGTGGGCACGCTCCGCTTCTCGCTCTTCCGCATGCACCAGGCGCGGGTCAGCCAATTGGTGCCCTTCTGTCAGAGCATCACGGTTTACGGCGAGGCTGACGTCGAGCCGCCCGTGATCCCGGGCATCACCTTTGTGTCGGTGGCCCACGGAACGCCGATGAGCCAGGAGTGGTTTCTGGTGGTCGATAGCCCCACCTTTTGGGGGACGCTGATCGCCCAGACGAGCGCTGATCGCGACAGTGGCGCCGGGCGTCGCTTTCTTTTTGAGGGAGTCCTCACCGCTGACGAACGTGTGGTGAGCCGGGCCAGCCTGCTGCTCAGCCTGGCGAGCGGTCGGGTCGGTGCTACGAGCTTTGATCGCGACGCTCTGGCGAACCGGGCGCATTGGGCGCGGGTCGCCTACGCCTTGGCCACTCACTCTGAGGCCCAGCGCCTCGACCTGCTTGGCTGCCTCAGCGATCTGCCCGAGATGCAGTCGCTGCTGGCATTGCCCTCCCATGCCTTCGACCAGATCGCGCCTGAGGTGATCGATGTGCTGCGCCGCTACTGTGGCTCGGTCGGCGAGATCTTGTACCGGGCCGATGGCGATATACTGGCCCCGATAGCCTGGAGTTGTCCGCAGCGCCCCGCTGAACAGCCAGTTGGCGGCGGTGTGATTAGCCAGGCGTTTATCCAGGGCCAGTTGGTACTCGCGCCGCTGTTGCCCACCGACCCCGAGCGCGCCCTGCTCAGCGAGGCAAACTCGGTGGCGGCGATCCCGCTGACGGTTCACGGCCTACCGTGGGGCGTCCTTTTGGTCGGCCAGGAGGAGTTTGACCCCGAGGAGTCCCCGACGACCATTACCGCTGTCGGCGTGGTGTCGCTGCTGGAGCAGCTGATCTCGACCGATACCTCCGCTGCATCGCTCTATCGGGTACCGCCGCCGCTCCCGGCCAGCGAGGATTTAGCCGCAGCGGCTACCCTCGCCGCACCAACCAGCCATCCCGCACCGAGTGTCCTGCCGCCGAGTCAGCCGCCGAGCTTCCTGCCGTCCAGCCCGCCGCCGAGTCAGCCGCCGAGCTTCCTGCCATCCAGCCCGCCGCCGAGCCCGCTGCCGAGCTTCCTGCCGCCCAGCCCGAGCCAGCCGCCGCATGCGATGTCGGGTTTCTCCCCGGCGCAACCTGAGCCACCCTCCAGCCCAACTCCGCCATCGGGCCAAGGGTCGAACTTTGGCCTGCCGACATGGATGCGTACCTCCGCAAGGCCGCGCCCGGTCGATGGGGCGGGGCCATTCGCCCCGAGCGCGGCCCCGGCGCTGCCGCCGAGCGACACCCAAAACCTGCGCAGCTGGCCGGTTCTGCAGAAACGCCTTGTAGACGCCCTCGTCGCCTATAATCAGCAGGCCGCCGAGCAGGTTTGGAGCGAGACCTGTGCGATCTACACACCCGAGCAGATCTGCAACGAGCTGCTGACGCCCGTGCAGGTCGCGATCGGCGAAGGCTGGCACCGTGGTGAAGTCAGCGTTGCCGCCGAGCATTTTAGCAGCCGCTTTGTGCAGAGTAAGCTGCTCAACCTGTTCAACGCCTCGACAGATCACCCCGGCGGGATCTCGGCGATTGTCGCCTGCGCTCAGGGCGAACTCCATGAGATCGGGGCAATTATGATCAGCCTCTTTCTGCGCTGGGGCGGGTTCCACGTGATCTATCTTGGCCAGAATGTGCCAAACTCGACCCTTGAGGAGATGGTGCGCCAGCTTAGTCCGCAGGTGCTGGCCCTCTCGGCGTCCACCGTCGAGGCTTCCCATGGCTTGATCACGGCGAGCCAACTGATCGCCCAGATGGAGTCGCCGCGCCCGCTCTTTATGTATGGCGGCCTGGCGTTCTACGATCGGGAAGACCTGCGTGCCCGCGTCCATGGTGGCTACCATCACCAAGGGGACATCCGCCAGATCGCGCGCGTGATCACCGAGAAGATCCGAGGTGCCTGATCATACTACCGCAAACGCCGCCCTGTGATCGTCACACGCCTCGCCCGTGAACGGGCGGGCTATGGATGGCGGAGGCCGCCCTGCGGCGGCCTGAACGAGCCGCTGCAGGGCGGCTTCGCAGGCGTTCGCGGCTTCCCACCGCCGGGGGATGCCGCGCAGCGAGACGTCTGCGGTGTTGCGCCTGATCACATACCGTGTCATGATGTGAGGGCCGGGCGTTGGTGAGAGGGCGAAGGTACATGGATCGCATAGATATCGCGAAGTTGTTCGACCGCAGCCGCAGCCAGCTTCGCGACGAGATCGTGGGTCTCGTACTCAGACAGTCGTTTTGGCAGCAGCGGTTTGGGCCGGAGATTATTGACCGTCTGGCGCTTGATATCGTGGAAGGCAGTCTGTCCGCGCTCTCGAAGAGCATCCGCTACGGCGCTCCGATGCTCTTCGCCGACCAGGTGCGCTGGCATCGCGATCAGCTCCAGGCTGTGGGCGGCTCGACCGGCCATGTTCGTGAGATCTGCACCGATATCTGGAATGTGGCCAGCGCCCACCTCGCTGAGTCTACGCTCGCCGCGATCTCCGCACCGATCCAATCGGCATTTGATGGGCTATCGTACGCCGGAGTCGCCCAGCGCCTGGGGGTTTTCCACGCCGATCTGGCCGAGGCATTGGTTGCCGCCACCGCCGACGCCCACTGGCACTGGCAGGCGATCTACGGGCCAGGGGGCCGTGACCGGGCATTGTACGAGATGTGGTTTTTCGTCGACTATGTGATTGATACCCTCGGCAGCGGCAAGCCTGACATCCTAAGGCGGGAGCTGATCTGGATGCGGAATGATCTTACATCACGTGGACTCAGCACGCTCCATGTTCGGCAGCTCGCGTGGCTGCTCGACCAGGAGGTGGCCGCACGGCTGCCGGGAGAGGCTGCGGCAGATCTGCGCCACGTTATGGAGGTGGCGCTGCCCGCCATTGACGACCACAACGAGAGCTGCCGAGCCCTGCTGGGCGCACAGGAGTTGATCGTCGCTGAGGTGGCGGATCACCTCACCACGGCCGGCCTAAGCCCGCACTCTGATCAGACGCCCGCCGAGGTTGGCTGGTATCTGGCCTATCTCGCCGATAGCATCGCCGCCGGAACCCCAGGGCCGATGTGTAACTACACCCGTTGGATGCAGCACTGGCTGTCTGACCAGGGGCTGCCCGATACGCCGCTACGCTACAGCTATGAGGTGCTGTACCGCGCGGTAGGGCAACACCTCCCGGAGTCTGCCTCCCGTGAGGCGATGGCGGTAATTCAGGCGGCTCAACGCTTGCTCTAGTATGGTGGGTCTAGGTTCGGGGAGGGACACGCCCTTCCCGAAGCCTTCCCAGCGAACATCCGGCAAATCACACCGTACCCCGTCCCTGCCGCTGGCGCGGCCCCCCCTCCCGCTCGCGTCCAGGAGAATGTATCATGACCAGCGCCGTAGAAACCTTCTCGCTACCTGCTCTGCTCGGTATCCCACGAAGCAAGGGCTGCCTCATGAGCTCTGAGCAGGTTCGGACGCTCGCCGCGCTGCTGCTGCGTGATCGCCCGTCGGATCTGGCGTGCTGCTTTCTTGGCGGCGCGCTTACCGTGGGGGGGCGTCCGCACGACCATGATAATGTGGTGGTACTCTCTGGAACCTTTGGCGTCGCGCCCTTCCTGGTACTCGCCGGCCCGCAGGGTGGCGTCGCCCTGCTCACATGGGCCGAGGGCACCCAGTATCGCGCTCAGATCATCACCGACCCGGAGTATGTCGATCAGGCCACTCTGGTGCTGTCCCAGCTCAGCGACCACGATTACGCCATGAGCAGCCTGGTCGAGGCCGAGGTGCAGCGGGCCTATGTCGCCAGGCTGGCCGCCGTGCTGGTGACGGAACTGAGATTGTCTGAGGCCGACTCTTACGCGCTGATGCCGGGCGAACAGCGCTGGCTGACGCTGGCTGCGATGATGGCGACCCGCACGGGCGCTGAGGCGCTGTTGGCGCTGCCCGAGGTGCGGCAGATCCTGCGTGACTTTGGGGTGCAGCGTGTGCTGCTGGGCCAGCTTGATGCCGACCAGCACCAGCTGACGGCGTTGGCCGCAGAGGGCGGATCGGCCCCCGCAGCGCTCACCATCCAGCCGGGCGTGATTGCTAGTGTGATCCGTCGCGGTCGGCCTGGGAGCGCTACCTCAGCTGCCTCCAGCGGCCTTGGCGGTGCCGACGATTGGGTTGGCGGCAATACGCTGACGGCCGTGCCGCTGCTGCGCGATGAGCGCGTGTGGGGGCTGCTGCTGCTGGTAAGCCCACGACCGCTCTCGGGGCCGGCCCACGCCACGCTGCACGGCATGGGTACCCTCCTGGCGCTGAACCTGGGTGTGGCACCACAGCCGACCGCCGCGTCTCAGGGGGGCGTACCGACAGGCATGAATGATGCCGCGAGGGCGGGGGATGGGCGCACCTCACTTACCCGCGCCCCGATCGAACACCAGGGCACCTCCTCCGGCCTGAGCCGTCCGAGCGTGTCGCGCGGGGCCTCACACTTCGCGCGGGATCTCGGGGCGCTGCTGGCGCAGATCGGTGATGCTGTGCTGCTGGTGGATAGCAAGGGCCAGGTCGCTGATTATACCCCAGCCCTCGCCCACCTGCTCGGGATCGGCGCGAACGCCCATGGCCAACCCCTCATCGCCAGCGGTGGCGCATGCCTGGCACCGCTGCTTACCGAGGCGCTGATGGACGAGCAGGCTGAGGCGCGTGAGGTAGAGTTGCCTAGTGGGGCGCTGGCGACGGCGCGGGTGATTGAGTTCTCGCAGGGGCTCTGGGCCTTTGTGCTGCAGGCGCACCCCGATAGCCCTGCCGCGCCTGCTGCGCCCGCCGCGCCGACTCACCCGAGTACGGTTCCTGAGGGCGAGCGCAACGAGAGCTTCCTGTCGAATTTCTCCAATATCATCCGGGTGCCGCTGCGCGAGCTGCGCGAGC
The DNA here is from genome assembly GCA_903887465.1 of uncultured Oscillochloris sp. Classification (GTDB taxonomy): domain Bacteria; phylum Chloroflexota; class Chloroflexia; order Chloroflexales; family Chloroflexaceae; genus Oscillochloris. Next base: position 26,085 of record CAISPW010000247.1, read on the forward strand.
TGATCACGCGGGTGCCCGCCGCCGGCGAGCTGAACGAGCAGCAGTCGCGCCTGATCGGCCAGGTGGTTCGGCTGAACAGCGAGCTGACGATGCTGGTGAACGACCTGCTGGCTTTGGGGCAGATCCGGCTTCAGGCTGGCGATCACCGCATGCCCCTGCGCCTGGATCTGCTGCTTGAGGCGGCAGTAGGCACCCAGTATGCCGAGTTCGGTCGCCGTGGCCAGCATGTGGTCACGGATATTCAAGCCGGGCTGCCACGGGTGTTTGGCTCCGAGGAGGGACTCGGGCGCGCGGTGTCCGCCCTGATCGATAACGCGATCAAGTATAGCCCGGCCGGCGCGCAGATCCGGGTTGCCGCCCAGCGCGAGGGCGACAATATGCTCGTGAGCGTTGAGGATACTGGCCCCGGCCTGCTCCCCGAAGAGGTCGCGCAGGTCTTTGATCCCTTCTACCGCGCTGAGAGTACCTCGAACCTGGGTATCTCGGGGCGCGGGCTGGGCCTCACGATCACCAAGGCGGTGATCGAGCAGCACGAGGGACAGATCTGGGCCACAAGTACGTATGGCAAGGGATGTACATTCAGCTTTCGCCTGCCGATTGTTGATGCCAATCTGGCGCGGCATTAGCGTGTATACATCCGGCGCTACGTACCCGCGCGCAACACAATAGGGCGGTTGCAACGCCGCCTCCGGCGGGGGTCTGGGGGCGGCGCAGCCACCCCCAAAAGATCTCTTTTGTTGGTTGTTGGCGGCGAAGCTGTCGACAACCAACAAAAAGCTGAGTCTCGGGCGCAGCCCCAGGGGCACGGCATCAGCCCTGGCGAACACAAGGACGATCCTATGCGCTATAGTATTCTGATCGTAGAGGGCGATGCCGCGCGTAGGCAAGCGTGGGACGAGGCAATCCTCCAGGCCGCCACGGTTCATCACATTGACATAACGGTGACGACCGCGCGTTCAGCGGCAGTGGCGCAGTTCCAGGCTGGACACAAGCAGTTTCACCTGCTGGTCGCCGCGCTGTCTGAGGGCGGTGTCGGCCTGGCCGGGCGCCTGCGCGCGCGTAGCCCGCACCTGCGCGCGTTGCTGTTCCACCCGTCCGAGGCTTCGGTAGAGGATCTGCGCGATGCGCGCTGGCTTGGCTACACGCTGGCGAGCGAGCCTGAGGATGCCGATGCGCTGGTCGAGGCCGTGGGGCGCGCACTGGGTCTGCCGCTGGCCGACGACCCGGATATGCAGGGTCGCCCGCCGGCCACCCTGCGTGATGTGCAAATGCTGCTCGATGTGCTCCGCTGGCAGACGAAGGCTCTGCTTATTCTCTACACCGACTATATCGGCAACACCATCGCGCATCGCGGGGACTCGGCCAATCTCGATCTGGGCGCGATCACCTCGCTGATCGCCGGAAGCTTTGTCAACTCGTTCGAGCTTGGACGCGCGCTGCGCGACCCCAACACCCGCTACCTGAACCTTGTGGAGGGTGACCACTTCGATGTCTACGCGACCAATGCGGGGAGCCACCGCCTACTGGCGCTGGTCTTCGATAAAGAGTTTGTGATCCCGAAGCTTGGCTATGTGTGGTTGCAGCTCAAGCGTAGCGCAAACCAACTCAGCCAGATGCGTATCGTCGAGGGTAGTGTTGGTGATGTGATTTCGGCCGAGCTGACGGCCTCGCTCAACACGGAGTTTGATCGGCTCTTCGGCAACGATCTGTTGGAGATCCAGGATACCTCCCCCCCCAGCGCCTCTCCCAGGCGACCAGCATAGGAGTACGCGATGGCCCGCTCGCAACTCGTTCTCTCGATACCACAGCTTCAGGAACTCAAGCAGCTGCTGTCGCAGTTTAACCTGCAGGCCGATGTGCGCTTCGCCATGCTGGGGGATCTCAGCGGCCTAGATATCGTGAGCTGGGATAGTGGCAACGGCACGGATATCGGCAGTGTGGCGGCGTTGTCTGCGGGGGATATGATGGCGACGATGGAGGTTGGCCGTCTGCTGGGCGGCAAGCGCGCGTGCAACCTGATCGTGCAGGAACACGACGACCTGACCATCCTGATTGCACGGGTGGGCGAGGGCCTGCTGCTGCTGATCGCCACGGCCCGCGATGTTCCCCTGGGTTGGTCGCGCCTGGCGATCAAGCGCTCGACCGACCGCATCCTGGCGGTTGTCGGCAGCGCGGCGATGATCCCGCCGCCCGATGCGATCTCCGAGGACTTCGAGCGATCATTTGCCGCCCAGATCGACAATATCTGGTAACCCACCCCCATCCGGTCGCGATAGTGCGAGGCTGCTATGTTCATCAACTGGGCGCTCGGCGAACTCAACCTAAAGATCGTCTACTACGGGGCGGCGCTGAGCGGGAAGACTACGAACCTCCAGTACATCCACGCCCGTACTCCGCCTCACCTGCGCGGGCGGCTGATTTCGCTGAAGACCCAGCAGGAGCGCACGCTGCTCTTCGACTTTCTCCAGCTTGAGATGGGGAAGGTGAATAACCTCAAGCCGAAGTTTAAGCTCTATACCGTGCCCGGCCAGGTCTATTATGCGGCAAGCCGCCGCCTGATTCTCCAGGGCACCGATGGGGTTGTCTTCGTGGCTGACTCGCAGGCCGGGCGCATGGCGGAGAACCAGGAGTCTTGGTATACCATGGAGCAGCACCTGATCGAGCTGGGGCATGACATCCGCACCTTCCCGATCATTGTGCAGCTTAACAAGCGCGATCTGCCCCACGTCGTGTCGACTGCCGAACTGCGACATCAGCTTGATGTCCAGCAGCGTCCCTGCTTCGAGGCGTCGGCCCTGCGTGGGAATGGCGTATTCGATACATTGAAGGCGATTATGAATTCAGTAGTTTCGCAGGTGCGTCGAACGATCTAAGCTTAATGGAGACAGCGTATGTATGTGCATGGCTCCTTCGCGATGTTGAGTCCGGCCACACTCCTGCAGGCATTCTGTCAGGAGGAGCGCTCGGTCTACATGGCGGCCCGTCTCGGCCCGGCCTCGGCCGCCGTCTGGATCTGGGAGGGACTGATTGTGGCGGCGACCTGCGAAGGGATCGATGGCCCCGAGGCGGTGTATCGCATCGTCAGTTGGGGTGGCGGGCTCTTCACCGTCGCCCCGCTCTATGCAAGCCCGCCGCCAACGATGGCCGCCACCTGTGAAGAACTGCTGCTAGAGGCGGCCCGGCGTCGCGATGAGTTTGGCTCGGGCATAGATGACATCTCGATGAATGCGATGCCGGCGTAGGGCGCAACGCAGAATGATTACGTCACTGAGCCACTTGAGGGGAGATGTGTGATGCCGCAGGCAACACCAATGACTGAGACGCTTCAGGCTGCCACGTACGACCAGAATGTGCGCATTGGCGGGCTACCGTTCTTCGAGGCAGTCACCGCCCGAGAGATCTCCGCCGTCAGCTACGTCACCCTGCTGCGTAGCCTGGCGACGATCTACGACGCCTTCGAGCAGGTGATAGTGCAGACGACCGACTATACGCTGCGTACGATCTGGGGCCGGGATCTGCATAAGCAACTGTTGTTGCAGCAAGATATCGCAGCCTTCGCCGGTGTCCCGATTCCCAAGATTCCCGCAGCGGAGCTTGGCGCCGAGGTGCTGGCCGAGCATATCCGACTGCGGGCCGTGCTTGACCCGCGATCTCTGCTGGGCAGCGCCTACGCCCTGGCGACCTGGAATATGGGCGGGGCCGCCCTCTGTGAGCGGGTGAAGCAGGCGCTGCGGCTGGATGGCTCAAGCGGCGCGAGCTACCTGGCGAGCTTTGATACGTGGGGACAGGCCCACTGGCCGCAGTTTGCCGAGAGCCTGAACGTGATCTCGCTTGAGCCGGAGGCGCATAAGCAAGTGGTGCTGGCCGCCCGCGAGACGCTCGATGGGATCGAGCAACTGGTCTTCCTGCTGCACCCGCTGAATGAGGCTCCGACCAGCGATCTGGTGACGATGCTCAACCCGCTGGCCGGCAATCACCCGATCAGCGGAGATATAGCAGAGATCAAGGCGATGCTGCGGGCGTATGAGCGTATTTCGCGGCTATTTCCGTATATTGATCTGCGCTATGGTACACGTGGCCGTAAGTTCTGCTGGAGCGACGCAGGCTGGCTAATATCGCTCACATCCGAGAGTCAGGACAGCATGAACCATCAGGTTCAGTGGCTTACACGCTTGCTCTCGATGCGAGGTATGCCCCAGTGGCACATGGAGTGTTACCTCCAGATGCTTTATGAGGAACTCATCCATGCGCTCCCTGCGAATCGTGACCGTTATGCGACCCTAGCCGGGGCCGCGCAGATGCTCGCGCATGAGCGCCGCACAAGCATCAGCGACGCAGCCATGGTGAGCCTAGACAACATCTTCTACGAGCATGTGGGGCCAGAGTGGCGCGCATGGATGCCCAACTGCGGCGGTCTGCTGGCATCGGCGGTTGCGGATGAGCATGCGGGGATCGCCCACGCCCTGGCAGGCATTGAAAAGTGGATGACGGACCCGGCCCGCTTTCCAGAGGCGTGGATCGCGGCGGCGCGGGACGTGATTGGCCGGGCGCGTGGGGCTGGGATCTGACTTCAGCAAGGGCCGACCATGGGTGCCCATATCGCCGATATGTCGGCGGTATGGGCACCCATGTTTTGTCCGTAGACATGGTTCAAACGCACTTGACAGTTTGGCGGGGACGCGATGAGGCGATGAGGCGATAGGAGCGCCTTGTCGCCTCATCGCCTCGTCGCCAAGCTGTCAAGCTAGAATTACCAGATCAGAACATTGTCTTACGTGAAATACCCGCCCGCCCGGCGCTCAACTCGGCCAGATCGGCGACGCACCCCGCGTAGGCGTCGGCGGGCAGGTGCGCGGAGATGTGTACATCGGTGGCGAAGTCCTCGGCCTCAACGGTGGCACCGTGGGTCTCCAGGGCGCGCCGGATCGCCGCGTAGTCTCCATAGTTCGCCCGCACGTGCAGATCCCGCAGTTCCACCCGCTCGGCGCGCGGCAGCACCTCCAGCACCGCCTTCACCGAGTCGCCGTAGGCCCGCACCAGCCCCCCGGTGCCCAGCAGCGTCCCGCCAAAGTAGCGCGTCACCACCACCGTCACATCGCCCAGACCGGCACCGCGTAGCACCGCCAGCATGGGCCGACCCGCCGTGCCCCCTGGCTCGCCGTCGTCGCTCATGCCGGCGGTGACGCTGGCCCCGTAGCCGACCAGGTACGCGAAGCAGTGGTGGCTGGCGTCGGGCGCGGCGGCGCGCAACTCGGCGATAAATGCCTTGGCGGCGGCAACGTCGGCGGTGGGGGCGGCATGGGCGATGAAGCGGGAGTTGCTGATGGTGAGATCGGCGCGGGCGCGCCCGGCGGGGATGGGGTAGCGGGTGGTGTCGGCCATGGTCTACTCCTCGTGCGCGGCGGCGAGCTGGGCGCGCTCAACCGACGGCAGTTGCTCCCAGGCGCGGGCGAGCCATGTCACGCCGGAGAGAAAGGCACGGGCGCGGTCGGTGTCGGGGTAGACGCTGCGCAGCAGCGCCCAGAAGGCCGGGCTGTGGTTGGGGTGGATGGCGTGGGCCAGCTCGTGGGCCAGCACGGCCTCAAGTATCCAGGGCGGCATGTGACGCAAAGCTGCGCTCAGGCGGACGCTCTGGGTGCGCGGGCTGTAGGATCCCCAGCACGAACTGGTGACGGTGGTGAACTCGACGCTACGCACCTCGGGGGGTTTGGGAAAGCGCTGGGCGATGCGGCGAGCCAGCTCGGCGGGGTCGTCCTCGCGGTTGATCTGATGGGCGCGCTGCCGCCGCAGCAGCCGACGGGCCAGCTCGCCAATGATCCGCAGGGCCTCGGCCTGCTCCAGGTGCAGCGGGATGCTCACCTGCATGCCGCCTTCGCCCATGCGCGCGTTGACGTTCTTCACGGCCTTACGATCAACGCGCAGGCGAACCTCGGTGCCGTCGATGGTGATCGTGCTGGGAAAATCGCTTGTCATTCGGGGCCGATGTTTCGCCTCTATCTACGGCATGCGGCGCAGAGTCCGAAGATCGAGATATGGGCTAGGCGGGCGGCGAAGCCGTAGCGGGACTCCAGCTCCAGGCGCAGCGGCTCAAGGATGAGCGGGTCGATCTCGATGACCGTGTTGCAGATCTCGCAGACGAGGTGGTGGTGATCGTGATGGCTGAGCAGGGCGTAGAGCATATGGTTCTGGCCCAGGCTAGTCTCGCTGACCAGGTTCACATCGCGCAGCCAGCGCAAGGTGCGGTAGATGGTGGTCGGATCGACCGAGATGCTCGGGTAGCGGGCGGTGATCGTCTGGGCGATCTCATCGGCGCTCATGTGGTGGTCGCCGTGCTGGAGAGCCTCAAGCACGAGCCGCCGCTGCGGAGTCAGCCGGTGTCCGCGTGCCCGCAGGTTGTGGATCAGGTCGTCGTAGTCGCTCATGCAGTGCGTGCCTTTGGGCAGATGTGGGCTAATTATAGGTCTGGCGAGATCTGGCGTCAACTTTATGTGTGTACAAGCGCAGGCATCTACCGTATAATACAGATGCAACTAGTGGTAGAAGCTATACTTGACATATAGAGGAGAGGCGTATGCACATTCCTGATGGCTACCTCAGCCCAGCGACGTGCGCAGCGCTGTACGTGGCATCTGCGCCGTTCTGGTACACCGCATTCAGCAAGATCAAGCGTCTGCTGAGTACACGGCTGGTGCCGCTGATCTCGGTATTTGCCGCGTTCTCATTTGTGATCATGATGTTCAACCTGCCGCTGCCCGGCGGCACCACCGGCCACGCGGTGGGGATGGCGGTGACCACGATTGTCCTCGGGCCGTGGGGTTCGATCCTGGCGATCTCGGTGGCGCTGCTGATCCAGGCGCTGTTCTTCGGGGATGGCGGGATCACCGCATTTGGCGCGAACTGCTTCAACATGGCGATTGTCGGGTCGCTGGTGGCGTATGTGGTTTACCGGCTGATCGCGGGCCGGGCGGCGATCAGCTCGCCACGACGGGCGGTGGCAGCGGCGGTTGCCGGGTATCTGGCGATCAATATGGCGGCGCTGCTGGCGGCAATTGAGTTTGGCATTCAGCCGGGGCTTTTCCACGACGCATCGGGTGCGCCGCTGTACGCGCCCTACCCACTGGGCGTGGCGATACCGGCGATGATGCTGGGCCACCTGACGATTGCCGGACTGGCCGAGTTGGTGGTGAGCGGCGGCGTAGTGGCCTACCTGCAGCGGTCTGAGCCTAGCCTGCTCAAGCTCACCGCCCCCGGCGCGGCGGAGGATGGTGGGGCGGCGGCGGCAATGCCGCGCGGCGGCTGGCGGGTCGCACGGCCCCTGCTGATCCTGCTCGCCATCATGATGATCCTGTCGCCGCTGGGGCTGGTGGCGACCGGCACGGCCTGGGGCGAATGGGCACCGGAGGACTTCGCCAACACCGAGGCCCGCCAGGAGATCCAGGCGGGGTCAGGCAACGCCGCGCCGCCTGCGGTGGTGCCACCGGGCATGGAGAGGCTCTCGGATGTCTGGAGTGCCGTAATCCCCGACTACGATCCGTTCCAGTCCAGGGATGTGAACATCCAACGGATCGGCTACCTGATCTCGGCGCTAGTGGGTGGCGGGCTGATCCTGCTGGCCTGCCTGCTGATCAGCTGGGTGGCGCAACTGGTGGGTGGCGGGCGGAAGCCGACGGCTGATAGCGGGTAGCCGCAAAACCCTGCATTTATAGCAATCCTACATAGGTTGTGAAGAGGAGTCGAGCCTTTAGGCGGCGCGCTCCGGCTAAAGCCTCGACTCCATGCGACAACTCTCATAGGATTGCTATATGTTGGTTGAAATTGCTAGCGGAGCTGGCAATTTCAACCAACATAGATGATCCAACGTCGCTGGGGTTGCGTCCCAGACCTAACGTATATAGATAGGTGTGTCTATGGCAGTGGCAGAGGCGAAATCCGTCGCCCCGGCGCGGCGGCGGCGGAAGAGCTTTGTGGAGCGCACGATCATCGGTCTGGCCGAGGCGATGGAGCAGTCGCTATACGCCGAGGAGTTGGCCCAGGCCGACGGCATGCTCCAGCGGATCGACCCGCGCGTGAAGGTCGTCGGTATGCTGGCGCTGCTGGCGGCGGCGGCGCTCTCGCGTAATATCAGCGTTATCCTGGGCCTCTTCGCGGGGGCGCTGCTGCTCGCGCGCATGTCGCAGGTGCCGCTGCGCACCCTGGTGAGCCGGGTTTGGGCGCCCGCGCTGCTGTTCACCGGCATGCTGGCGCTACCGGCGATCTTCATCACCCCCGGCCAGCCAATGGCGCGGCTGCCGATCCTCGGCTGGACGATCACGGCGCAGGGCGTCTCTGGCGCAACGTATCTGATCACCCGTGTCGAGACGGCCGCCACGTTCTCGCTGCTGCTCATCCTCTGCACGCCATGGGCGCACGTACTCAAGGCGCTGCGGGTGCTGCAGGTGCCGGTCGTGGGCGTCGTCATCCTCGGCATGACCTACCGCTACATCTTTCTGATGTTGCAGATCGCCCGCGATATGTTCGAGTCGCGCCAGAGCCGCATGGTCGGCAGGCTGGCGGGTTCGGATCAACGCCGGCTAGCCGGGGCCAGCGTGGGCGTGCTGCTGAGTAAGTCGTTCCAGCTCAGTAACGATATCTATATGGCGATGCAGTCGCGCGGGTTCCGTGGCGAGGTGTATACGCTGGACGAGTTTGTGATGCGGCGGGGCGACTGGCTGGCGCTGGCGGGGTTTACCCTGGTGGCCGGGGCGGCGCTTTGGCTGGGTCGCCTGTAGACGCCCGCCGAGAGGCTGAAGCCCCCGGCGGGCGTCGTCGCACAGAGCGACTTCTGCGGTATTGCAGAAAAAGGGAGTTCTCGGGGGTATGCGGCCCCCAAACCCCCACCAGAGATGGAGATGCGTGTGGCCGACATGGTCTTTGATGTTCAGCAGGCGACATACCGCTATAACGCGGACGTAACCGCGCTCAACGGCGTCTCGCTGATGATCCCGCGCGGCAGGCGGGTGGCGATTATGGGCGCAAACGGATCCGGCAAGTCCACCCTGCTGCGCATTCTCGACGGTCTGTACTTTCCGACCACTGGGCGGGCGCTGGCCTTCGGCGAGCCACTGACCGAGGAGCGCTTTCAGGATGACAGCTTCGCCTTCGCCTTCCGGCGGCGCGTGGCCCTGGTCTTCCAGAACCCCGATGTGCAACTGTTTAACCCGACGGTCTTTGACGAGGTGGCGTTTGGCCCGCTCCAGATGCGCTGGCCGAAGGACGAGATCCGCCGTAAGGTCGCCGAGATGCTCGATCTGATGCAGATCACGCACCTGAAGAACCGCTCGCCGCACCGGCTGTCGGGCGGCGAAAAGAAGCGGGTCGCCCTGGCTTCGGTACTCATCCTCGACCCCGAGGTGTTGCTGATGGATGAGCCAACGGCGGCGCTGGATCCACGCAGCCAGAGTCAAGTGGTCGATTTCCTGGTCGGCTGGGGCGGCGGGGTTAAGACGGTGATCACCACCACACACGATCTGGATATCGTTGAGGAGATCGCCGACGACGCCTTTATCTTCCAAGGCGGGCGGATTGTCGCCGAGGGAGCGCCCGCAGATCTGCTGCGCGACGACGACCTGCTCCAGCGCACCAACCTGATCCACACGCACCGCCACGCCCACACCGACGGCCAGTTCCACGCGCACCCGCACCGGCATATCGGGCACGATCATGCGTAGGGTGGGCAAAACATCGCGAGGTGTCGTCTGCGCAACGGCTTCGCCCTACGGCACGGCGGGGGCAGCACCCGGAGCCTGGATCAACTCGCTCAGGCGGCGCACGTCCGACCAGTTTGTGTCATTCTCGTCGTCAGCAATCGGGGTGTAGAGGGTATCTTGGGCGAAGACCTGCACGGCGAACTTTTTGTCGCCCACGGTGATGATCCGGCTGTCGTCCATAGGCGCGCCAAGGGGCCGTTTGGCGCGGGCCTGGTCGAGCATGTAGGTGTGGAAGGCCCACGCCGGGTGGTAGGTGATCCCCGCCGAGCTGAAGGTCTCGCTCACCAGCGCCTGGTCAAGGCTGCCCGTGTAGACGTGCAAGTCGACGGCGGGCTCGAAGCGTCGCCCGGACCAGGCGGCCACCACGCGCCGGATGGTGTTGACGTAGGCGCTTGGCGCGTTGTTGTCGCT
>CAISPW010000248.1 GCA_903887465.1 uncultured Oscillochloris sp.
CGCCCCTGCGTATTTGCGCCACCGGGATACCACCCGGCGATGCTTCGGCCCCCCGACGGCGCGAACGACGCGACGCCGGGGGGTTTGGATCGCGGAGGCGCGAAGGGGGCGCGGAGGCGCGAAGGGTGCGCGAAGGGCGCGTCCCCGTAGGGCCGAAGCATCGCCCCTGCGTATTTGCGCCACCGGGATACCACCCGGCGATGCTTCGGCCCCCCGACGGCGCGAACGACGCGACGCCGGGGGGTTGGATCGCGGAGGCGCGAAGGGGTTGCGCCTGATGGTATGTTATGGTACAATTGTTCGTATTGATGTCTGGACGTATTGCTTGGGAACCGTCACAAACATCCCGTATCGGGCTTGTGCGGGCGTTCGTTGGAGATCAACCGCTGATGTCTGAAATTACCGTCCGTGGGGCGCGGCTCCACAACCTCAAGCATATCGCCCTCGCGATCCCTAAGCGCCAGTTGGTGGTCTTTACTGGCCTGTCGGGGTCGGGCAAATCGACGATGGCCTTCGATACGCTGCACAAGGAGGGCCAGCGCCAATATATGGAGTCGCTGGGGATGGTGACCTATGAGCGCCGCCCGCCTGTGGATTCTATTGTTGGCCTCTCGCCCTCGATTAGCGTGGATCAGCATAATACGAACCGCTCGCCGCGCTCGACGGTCGGCACCGCCACCGAGGTCTACACCTACCTGCGCGTGCTGTTCGCCCGCACGGGGCACCGTCCCTGTCCTGCTTGCGGTGCGGACGTGCCGCCCGCCTACGGGGTGGGCGAGTCGCTAGAGCGCCTGTGGGATGATGATGATGATGATGCCGGCGGGTCGGAGATCACTTTTCCTTGCCCCGCCTGCGGTGCGCCGCTGCCCGCGATGGGCATGGCCGCCTTCTCCTTCAATAAGCCCGCCGGAGCCTGCCCGGATTGTACCGGGCTGGGGATCGTCTCTGCCGCTAATCTGTCGCAGATCCTTGATCATGAGAAGAGCCTGGCCGCTGGGGCGGTGCTGATCTGGGATCCGCGCATTGTGGCCCGCTATGTCGAGATCTTGCGCGCTGCTGGGCGCTACTACGGCTTTGACTTCGACCCGTCTGTGCCTGTCCGCGCTCTAGGCCCGGCCCAGCGCGATCTGCTGCTCTATGGGGTTGATAGTCCGGCGTTCCATCGCCACTACCCGAATCTCGAAGCGCCCACTACCGTCGCGCAGGGCCGCTTCGAGGGTGTGATCCCCAACCTGCTGCGCCGCCACGCCGAGCACGCTGCCGATGTGGATCGCGACTACCTGGATAAGCTGGAGCGCCTGCTGGTGCGACAGGCATGCCTCGCGTGCGGCGGGACGCGCCTGCGCCCCGAGGCCCGCGCGGTGCACGTCGCAGGGCGGGGTGTCGTGGAGGTCTCGCGGATGCCGCTGGGCGGGCTGGCCGCGTGGATCGCCGGGCTGCATGCCGCCCTGCCCGCCGATGATTGGCTGATCGCCGAGCCGATTGTGATTGACCTGCAGGAGCGCATCCGGCGGCTGGTTGAGATTGGCCTGGGCTACCTGTCCATCGAGCGCGCCACCCCGTCGCTCTCGGCGGGCGAGGCGCAGCGGTTGCGGCTGGCGGCCCTGCTTGGCTCCGGGCTGACCGGCGTGCTCTATGTCTTGGATGAGCCAACGATTGGGCTGCACGCGCGCGATATTCCCCGGCTGGTCACGATGCTGCGCGCTCTGCGTGACCTGGGCAACACCGTCCTGGTCATCGAGCATGATCTGGACATGGTCGCCGCCGCTGACTGGGTGGTGGATTTTGGCCCCGGCGCGGGGCGGCTCGGCGGGCAGATCGTGGCCGAGGGTACCCCCGACGCGGTGGCTCAGGTGCCCGCGTCGCTGACCGGGCAGTATCTGGCCGGAGTTGCGCGTATCCCCGTCCCCGCCAGTCGCCGCCTGGCTCGTGGCGCGGGGCTGACCATCCGTGGCGCGCGCGCGCACAACCTGAAGAACATCACCGCCGTGTTCCCGCAGCGCACGCTGACCGCCGTCACCGGGGTTTCCGGCGCGGGCAAGTCCTCGCTGATGTTCGATATCCTCGACCGGGCCGCCCGCCAGCACTTCTACGGCGCGGCTGACCCGCCCGGCACGCACGATGGGATCGACGGCTGGGAGAATTTCGACAAGATCATTACCATCGACCAGAGTCCTATCGGTCGATCCACCCGCTCGAATGCCGCCACCTACACCGATGCCTTCACCTCCATCCGCGAGGTCTTCGCCGCCCAACCCGCCGCCCGCCAGCGCGGCCTGAGCGCCCAGCATTTCTCTTTTAACGTCTCCGGCGGGCGCTGCGCGCGCTGCGAAGGTGCGGGGGTACTCACGGTCGAGATGCACTTTCTGCCCGATGTGCAGGTGCGCTGCCCGGCCTGTCACGGGCGACGCTTCAACCGCGAGGTGCTGGCGGTGACGTACCAGGGCCACGATATTGCCCAGGTGCTCGACCTAACGATCACGGACGCCCTGGCGCTGTTTGCCGATATCCCCACGGCCAGCGCTCGCCTGGGGCTGATGGCCGCGACCGGCATGGGCTACCTCCCGCTCGGCCAACCCGCCTCGACTTTCTCGGGCGGCGAGGCGCAGCGGGTGAAGCTGGCGAAAGAACTGGCGCGTCGTGCGACCGGGCGTACGCTCTATCTGCTGGATGAGCCGACCACCGGCCTGCACCCCGCCGATACGGCGCACCTCGTGCTGCTGCTCCAGCGGCTGGTCGATGCGGGCAACACCGTCATCGTCGTCGAACACAACCTTGATGTGGTCGCGTGCGCCGATTGGGTGATCGACCTCGGCCCGGAGGGCGGCGAGGCGGGCGGCCAGATCGTCGCGGCGGGTACGCCCGAGACGGTGGCCGCCTGCCCGGAGTCGATCACTGGGCAGATGCTGAACCGGCACGCCCGGTGCGCTCGATGACGGGCGCGTTTGCCGTGCCCCGCTATTTGTTCACGGTCACGTTGGTGTACGCATCGTAGAGGTTGCCGTCCATGTCCTCGGCCTGCACGCCAAGTACGTAGCTACCGGCGGGCGCGGGCAACTCCGCCATGGTAATTGGCTGGTCGCTGAAGGTGATGGTGGCACCGGCCTCGGTGACGTACTCCTTGACGCCGCCACTGTCGCTGTGCAGCCGGATGCGCTGGTTCTCCACGGTGAAGGTATCGCCCGGCTGGGGGGTGATCGCGCGCGGGGCGCTGGCCTGGCCCTGGCTGCTGAAGCCTAGTATCTTGATCAGCGCGTTGTCTTTGAAGAAGAGTTGCGCCTGACGCGAGCCGCCGTCCACAAAGCGGTAGCTGCCGTGAACCACGTAGGTCGCGCTGTCGTTGGCCGCCCCGTAGTCCGACGGCGCGAAGAGGGCGAACTGCGTAGTTGTCCCGTCGCTGATCCCGAAGCGCACCGGTGTCCAGTCGTAGTCGATGGCCACGGGCCGATCCGTGCCCCAGTCTGGGTAGAAGACCCCGTTCACATCACGGGTCTGGCCGGCATCCAGATAGTCGATGTCGGCCACCAGGATGCTGTCGTCGTCGGGGCGGTAGACGCCGGTGAAGAAGTAGATGAAGCCGACCTGGTCGCCGTCCACGCTGGTACTCACCGTCACCGTGCCGGTCTGGGCGACCCGCTTGGCGGAGAGTTTCAGCTTGGCCACGCTGAGCGTGCTGGCGCCGGGGGAGAGGATCGCCAGGGTGTTGCCGGTCGGCGCAGGCGCGTCCAGGGCCACGCCGTAGTAGTAGAAGTTGAGGTAGTTCTCCCAGGCGGCCTGCGTGGCGAAGCGGTTGGCCACCCGCGCGTAGACCTCCCGGCCGGCGTCGGTCGATTTGTAGAGCTTCGAGGTGGGAAAGTAGATCGAGAGGCCGGTAGCCCCGGAGCGCTGGTCGCCATGCTTCTCGGCGATCACGGCCCGTTTGAGGGCAGCCAGCAGGGCGTCGGCGGCCTTGTCGATACCCTTGGTGTTGCTCTTCTTGCGGATGATCGCGGCGAAGCTGCCGATGTCGATGTAGGGCGACGGGCCATCGTCGAAGGTATTCTCGAAGTGCTGGGCGTAGGTGCGCGCCGAGGCCACAGTCTTTTTGTTGAGCTTGCTCAGGGCTAGGCCGAAGTCGTCCAGGGCGGCGAGCAAATCGGGCAGGGCCGCAGTGTCGTAGGCGCTCAGGGTAACGTCGTGGCTCATATCGGCGGCCACGGCCCGCGCACTGCGCACCTTGGTGGTATCGAAGTTCTCCTTCACAAACTCGGCCCGCGCCTTGTCGTCCACAATCCGCTGGTCCTGGTCGATATAGCTCTGCACGATGGCCTTGCTTAGGGTGCCGCCGTCCATCGCCGGGTTATCGACGAGCTTGGCGAGGAAACCGGCGTAGGCCCAGCCGAGGGCCGGCTCCACCTCCTCGGAGGCGACCACGTAGCGCGTGTGGGGGGCGACGGCGGTGAGTACCTCGATCTGGCCCATCAGGCAGGCGTCGAAGCCGATCAGGTCGAAGCTGCCGATGCCGGTGTCGGCGCGGATCTTGCCCATGGCGGAGTCGATTTCATCGAGCAGCAGTAGGTCGCCGTCGGAGGTGAGGCCGAGTCCATCTGGGCCGGGCTTCGTCTGCGACCCGTCGCTCCAGCCGCCAGGCCAGCCCATGCCGTGGTCGGAGAGGATGAGGGCGTGGTGGGCGGCGGGGTAGGTGTTGATCGCCCACTCGGCGAAGTCCACCAGCGTCTGCCCGTCAGCCATATTGACCTCGCCAAGGTCGGCCACCACCTCGGAGTGTAGCAGCTTGAGGTCGTCGTCTTTGGTGATGTGCAGGCGTCGCGTGCCCGTCCAGTTGCCGTCGCCGCGAAACGCGCCCTTGTAGCGGTCAACCTGAGCGACGATGGTGACGTTTGCGGATGAGCCGACCCGCTCGGCCTCGTTGACATCGGTGACCATGTCTTGCTCCAGCACCTGGTCATCGGCGTCCTCGTAGAGCATGACCAGCCAGGTGTCATCGGCGGCGGGCTTCGGCGCGGCGGTGGGCTTGGCCAGGGCGGTGGGCTTCGGCGCGGCGGTGGGTTTGGCCAGGGCGGTGGGCTTGACCGCAGCGGGCCGGGGGGTTGGCTTCTCGACGCCACCGGCGCATGCGGCGAGGGCGAGCGGGAGGACGAGCAGGGCGAGCAGCATGCGGGGGCGTAGCATGGCGGCAGCTCCTTGTAAGGTCTGAACTTTGCAGGCTGAACATTGAAATCTAGAGGCTGCTGAAATTTAGCCTTCAGCCCTCAACCTTCGCAGCCATACGGGCGTGCGGATCTGCCCACGGCGCACGGCGACGTACAGCAGCAGCAGGCTCGCCAGCACCGTCGCGATCAGGGCCACCAACCCGGCCTCCGGCCCGAACGCGCCGCCCGTCCACAGCACCGGCCCGGCGGTGGTCGAGACCAGCATCCGGCTGGTGCTGATCCCCGACACCGCCGATCCGAAGACCGGCCCCTGGAAGAAGTTCCACGACCAGTGGATGCCGACCGCCATCCAGATATTGCGCGTGGCCAGGTAGGCTCCGCCAAGCAGCGTACCCGCGCCGACGGCGATCGCCAGGGTGGACCAGATCGTGGCGGACGGGTTGGCTAGGTGCGCGGCCCCGAATAGGGCACCGCCGATCACCAGGGAGGCCCACGAGCCCAGGACACCCTCGAATTGCCGGAAGAGTATCCCCCGAAACACCAACTCCTCAAACAGCGCCACCATCAGAAACAGTAGCAGGCTGGCGATCAGCACGGGCAGATCGACGGCCACGCGCTGCACATGGTACCACCCGGCCAGGAACAGGGTGGCGAAGATTGCGACCATCAGGGCCGCGCCGATCAGGAAGCCCTGGCCCAGGCCCGGCAGCGCGCCGCGCGGGGCAAGCCCGCCCTCGGCGCGCGGGACGCCCTCGATCCCTTGCTCAAGCAGCAGCACCACCCCGGCGGCCAGCAGCGCGCCGACCCCGCGCGCGAGGATCATCCCCGCTAGCGATAGGGCCAGGATGTCGAGGATGGCGACGACGATTATGGTGGCGAACGCCAGGACGAACCCCAGCGCCAGGCGGACGGGCGGCAGCCGCATGATGCGGCGGAAGGTGGTCATCTGGGTATTCCTCCAGGGCGCTTGCACTGTCGCCGCCCGGCGGGGGGTTAGGGGTGGCAAAGCCACTCCCAAAAGATCTTTTTTGGCACTACCGCAAAACTAACGCGGTCATCCCAGCCGCCCGGCCCGTAAACGGGCGGGCTAGGTTGACGACGGCCGCTGAAGCGGCCTGTCTGAGGCCGCTTCAGCG
>CAISPW010000249.1 GCA_903887465.1 uncultured Oscillochloris sp.
CGGATCCGGGGCAAGTGCCCGCTCGAACTGGCCGGCTACGACGTGGCCAGCCTGCCCATGGCACAGCTCTGCCGCGGCCAGATGCTCCATTGGCCCCCTGAGGCCCTCGGCGCGGTAGTCCCCAGGACGTAACGGTCTCCTTATGACCCTAGCGCCTACCGCCCATCCCCGTGCTATACTCACTGTAAGCAACGAAGGCGGTGAAACCATGAGCATGGCAGTCGAAACCCTCCCCATCAGTCATGCCGCCCAAGCACTCGGCTTCCCAGAGGCGCTGTTGCGCCATTTGGTGGTAGCTGGCGTTATCGCTGGCGATACGAGTACCTGCGATCTTGACCAGGCCGCCCAAGTCGTGGCACGCCTGCGGGCTGCACAGAAGCTGGTGGCGGGACATCCTATACTTATCTCTGAAGTAGCAAAAAAATATGGATTTCACAGCAACAGTGTTTACAACTGGATCAATGGTGGATGGGTGCAGGTTCTTCAGCCAGAGCCGCGAATCAAAGTGGACGAGGGAGATATAGCGTTCACACGGGTATTGGCTGACTTAGTGGGCCATGTCCCAGGTCGCGCTATTTTTCCGGCGAAATCGCGCAGCGGGCGTCCAAGAAAGTCCGCAGTTTAAAGATGGCTTACTAAAAAAGCCTAAATAGCGCGCTAGAAGCCCCCATGGTAATGCCATGGGGGCTTCTTTACGGCAAATCTACACACCGCTTACATAAGTCCTTGTGTAGATGTATACTACCTGGGAGCGCTGGCGCTCTCTTCGGGCAGCACCATCGCCGGATACTGGCCGCTGATTTTTCCGCCCCTAGCAGGATGGATTACTCGCCAGGACGGGGCGCTCTGGCACACCTACGGCGCGTCGATTGCGGGGGCGCTGATCATCGTTTGCGCCGTCGTCGCGGATGTGTACCCGGAAAAGTCTCTAACGCAGTAGGAGCGACCCATGAGCATGGACACGTTCGCCGCCGCGATCCTGATGTGCCTGACCTTCCTGTTTGCCCTCGGGATCGCCCTATCGCAACTGTTCGACCGCTACTGCCGTTGGGCAGATGCGCGTGATGCTGTAAAGGCTTCACGCGCTATCCACCCCGCTAGTTATGTCGAGAGGCGCGGGGATGATGCGGTACCCAATAGCAACTTCCGCACTTCCCGCCCGGAAGGGGAAGCGGAAGCGCTGCGGAAGGTGGCAAGCGGAAGTAACGACGGGATGATCGTACTCACACAAAACGCTTTACAGTCACAGTTGGATGATGCAACCCGCGACGGCATGGTGCGCGCCTTTGCGGCCATCTACCGGGGCGGATATATCGTGCCGGGGAAGGTCTCGGCGGTCAAGCATGCGCTCTTTGGGGTGAGCGGCGGTCGCAAGCTCCAGGCGCTGAACGCGGCCATTGATGCGGTGGTGGTGCCACCCTCGATGCCTGAGCCACCCCAGATAACCCCTATCGCCCAGCGCCCGGTGCCGAACGGACTCCGCTTCGCCGGTGACGCACGGGATGAGGGATGATGAGATCTCTAAGTAGAGGATTCCTATGACCACACTAACCCCAACCGTGGATGAGACACTAGCCATGGCCCGACGCCTGCCGCTGCGCGAGCGGGTGCGGCTGATCGCCCTGATTGCCCAAGATATTGCCGCCGAGCCGGTGGCCACCCCCGACCCGTGGGGCGAACTGTTCGCCACAATGGATACCATCGCGGCGTTGCCGCTGGCCAGTGGGCGCAGCGCCACCGCCGAAGCCACCGAAAGCCGCCGCTAATGTACACCGTCGATACCAGCGTCTGGGTGAACGGGGTAGACACACACGAGGCCGGGCACGAGATCAGCCGAGCATGTCTCGCGCTCCTCGGACAGCAGGGGCACCAGTTCATGCTGCCAACCCTCGTACTGGCGGAGATCGCCGGGGCCATCAGTCGCACCAGGTCAAATGCAACGCTGGCAGACACGTTCGCCGCCCAGGTTGCTGCCCTGCCCAACGTCACGCTGATACCCCTGGATGAGGCGCTGGCGCACTAGGCGCAGACGTTGGCCGCCCAGCACCGGCTACGGGGTGCCGATGCGGTCTATGCGGCGCTGGCGCTGTGCGACGGTTGCCATGTTCCTGGCCGAGCGACGGGTGCGACGGCCCAGCACCGCCAGACGCGAGCGGAAGGTGTTCAGGCGCTCGCTAGAGGCCGTGTTGTGCTTCATGGACGATCTGGATCATCCGCCCGCGTGGGATGGGTGGGTGTGGGTGGGCAAGGGTCGGCAGGTGCGGGCGCGGCTGCAGGTGCAGCCGGTGCCGCAGGAGGTGGCCGACCAACGCCGCCGCCGCATTCGGAAAGAGGCCCGCGACAAAGGGCGCACGCCAAGCGCAGTGGTCTTGGCTCTGGCCGCGTGGACGATCCTGATCACCAATGCGCCGCCGGAGGTACTCAGTTTGTCCGAAGCGTTGGTGGTAGCCAAAGTTCGCTGGCAAATTGAACTCATCTTCAAGTTGTGGAAAAGCCATGGCCTGGTTGACCAGTGGCGGAGCGGTAAACCGGCGCGGATCATGTGCGAAGTGTATGGCAAATTGCTGGCCATGCTGATCCAGCAATGGGTGTTTATCGTGGGCTGCTGGGCCTACCCGGATCGCAGTTTGGTCAAGGCGGCCCAGGTCGTGCGTGATTATGCCATCGATCTGGCAAGCGCACGGGCCAGCGTCACGCAACTCACCGAGGTCGTGCAGGCGGTGCAGCGCGTCCTGAAGCGCACCGCACGCATGAATCCGCGCAACAAACACCCGAATACCTACCAGCTTTTGCTCGCCCTGACGACCGAGGCAAAAGAAGCTTGATGTGCATGGGGTTGCGTCCCAAACCTCCGCCAGAGACGACTTTGCCCCAGCGCTGGCGTACGTGTGCGCCGCGCAACCCCCGCGATGTTACCTGTGGTATACTTCATGTCGCCCGCTCGTGCCGGCCCGCTGCCTTGAGTTGCCCTCAACCATGTCATCCGCACGAGATCTCCTATCTGCCTGATCACTGCGCACTGGCGAGAGCCGGCGCGGTCGCACGTGGCCAGGCCAATGTCCCGCCCCACAATGGGCCAAGGAAGGTGTTGTTTTGAGTGCTGAACGCTTGCAGAAGGTGCTCGCTAGTGCGGGCATCGCGTCTCGTCGCGACTGTGAAGGCATGATTGCCGCCGGTCGCGTGACGGTGAATGGCCGTGTGGTTCAAGAGCCCGGTACCCGGGTGGATCTCAGTGAGGATGTGGTTGAGGTTGATGGCCAGCCCGTCCGTAAGCCGACGACCCGCACCTACCTGGTGCTGAATAAGCCCGTTGGCGTGGTCTCGACGGTGGATGACCCCCAGGGTCGCCCGACAGTGATCGATCTGGTCGATGTCCCCGCCCGCGTCTATCCCGTGGGCCGGCTTGATGTCGATAGCGAGGGTCTCCTGCTGCTTACCGATGATGGCGAGCTGACCCACCAGCTCACCCACCCGCGCTACGAGGTGGAGAAGGAGTATCGCGCGCTCCTCGATAAGCCTCTCGACTCTGAGGCCATGCGCCAGTGGCGCGAGGGTGTGATCCTTAACGGTGAGCCGACCTCGCCGGCCTGGGTCGATCTGGTCGAGACGACTGACGAGGGGCCGTGGTTTCGTGTTGTGCTGCGCGAGGGCCGCAAGCGTCAGATCCGCGAGGTCGCCCGGCTCCTTGGCTATGAGGTGAGTCGGCTGATCCGCGTTCGTGAGGGCGATCTGCTCCTCGGTGATCTGCCTCTGCGCCAGTGGCGACCGCTTACCCCAGAGGAGATCGCCGCGCTCCACGCGCATGTGGCGACTCGCCCGCGTGATGCTGCGCCGTCCGCCTCGTCTTCGCAGGCGAGTCGCCCGGCCCGTCCGCCGCGCGCAGATGATCATCGTAGTAATGATGACCGCCCGGCCCGTCCGCATGATGGCTACGGCCCGCGCCGCGACGAGGGCCAGGCTCCGCGCAGCGGCGGGTACAGTGGCCCGCGCCG
>CAISPW010000250.1 GCA_903887465.1 uncultured Oscillochloris sp.
CATTCTGGCGGCGACTCAGCGGGCATGCGATGACTGCGTTTGATCTCCGCCAGGCGGTCAAGAAGCTGGCGAAAATCGCTGGCGTTGAGCTACCGAGGGGAGCGTCGATTCACTCATTTCGTCACCGCTTCGCACACAAGAGCATCGACTCAGGGCTTGATGTGACGCAGACCAGCCAGCTTCTACGGCATCGGAGCATTTACACGACGCTGCGCTACTTGCGGGAGAACAAGGAGCGGCTACAGAAGATTCATCGGAGGGTGAACGTCTAAGGACGTAAAAAGGTGTCCAGTCCAATATCGGACTGGACACCTTTCTAATCAGAGGGTCGAGGGTTCGATCCCCTCCCGGCTCACCATCCACACTGTTTCCCCCTCGTCTGGGTGAGCTTTCGCTCACCCTTCGAGGCATTCGACACCAACGCCGCCGTCGATCTGGGTTGCTTCTAGCAACGCGGGTCGGCGGCGGCGTTTTGTGGTGCGCCCCGCCGCCCGCAGAGGGCAGCCATGTCGCGTGTATGCTCAATGATCATTCGCCGCTCCCACGACCGCCAGGTGGGACTTCCCCGTGGCCCGCCTGGGTCGCGGCCTGACTCGTTGTCTCAGGGTGATGCGCTCGGCATTCGGACATGAGAAAAGCCCTTCGACCTCGCCGGGAAGCACGTCGAAAGGCCCTTGCTCATTGATTCCGTAGCTTAGGGACGCCCACCAACACATCCGCCCCCATTATAGCATCTGCCCTCGGCACGGTGCAAGGGGGGTGTTCGCCCAAATGCATGCGGGTTTGTAGACATAGCGCCGCCCGATTGTGCGGATCGGGCAGCTTACGATAGAGGCTTCTGATGACTACGACTGACCAACGGCACGCCCTGTCCGGTGGCATCGCGCCACCGGCAAGCGTGCCCCGCCTTGGCGGCGACGAGCTCTTCGTCCCCGCCTCCCACGTGCTGGTGACCGACCGGCAGGTGACACACCCGGCCTTCCGGCTCTGGTGCGTGCTCCACCGGCTCTGGTTCCTGCGCGAGCCGCCGACGATGGATCTCCTGCAGGAGCTGATGGGCTCGTTCGTTCCCGAGAAAACCGGAGACCAGCCGACCGACGCGCGCACGAAGATCTGGCAGCCAGCCACCCGGCGCAGCATCGAGCGCTGGCTCACCGAGCTGGAGGCCGCCGGCTGGCTGGTGTGGACGCGGCGCGAGGAGACGAGCCGCCGCTACCACCTGCGTACCAGCGCGCGCAGCGCCCCTGACACCGCCGTCCTGACCGAGCTGCGGGCGCTGCTCAACTCCGGCAAGGCCACCCTGGCCGATGTGCAGACGCTGCTACGCCGCATCCCTGGCGCGACCGACGATGCGATAGCAGGATCGTATGACTCGATCCCGGGATCGCATCAGGATGCCGCGCAGGCTGCCGATGGCCGCGATGATGCGACATCAGGATCGCATGAAGCCCCTGATGCAGACGATGATGCGACGGCAGAGTCGCATGATCCGATCCGGGGGTCGCACGATACGACCCCAGAGTCGCATGATCCGATCCGGGGATCGCATGAAGCGACCCCAGAGTCGCATGGTGCGACTCTGGGGTCGCATGAGCGGCTCGCGGAGGGCGTCCTGACGCGGTCGATCGATGCCCCTTATAGTGAGATCCCCCACAGAGAGATCCGGAGAGATCAGACACCACCACCACCCGCTGCGCCCGCCGCACCGACGAACGGTGATGGGGGTGGGGGTGGTGGGGGTGGTGGGCCAACCGCCACGGAGCGCTATCTGATCCGCCAGGGGTTCAGCGCGCGCGCCGCCCAGCAGTTTCGCACCCTGGACTGTGCCGCCGCGCAGGCGGATCTTGCCCGACGCCGCGATCTCGGCCAGGGCATCGGCGCGATCGTCACCGCCTGGCGGGTCGAGCCGCCCCAGCCTGCGCCAGACCATCTGGGGCAAACTCCTGACGCCGCGCGCACGAAGGCGCAGGCCCTCGCCATCGCCCCGCCGGACGCCAGCCCGCTTGAGATCCAGTACCTCGCCCTGGACCTGGAGGAGGGCGAGTCGCCGGCAACGGCGCTCGCCAACCTGGCCGCCCGCCGCGCCCAGGATGGCGGGGGAGGTGTCGGATGAGCACCACCCCTGACCGCCGGAGCCAGATGCGGGTGATTACCCTCGGAACCACGACCCACCTGCGGATCGTGGAGCCGAGCCGCACCGACGGGAATGACCAGGTCTGCCCGACCTGTAAGGGCGCCGGGTTCCTGGTGGCCGATGTGCCCTACGGCCACCCGCGCTTCGGCCAGCTCATCCCGTGTGCCTGCAAGCAGGCCGACCAGCAGCAGCGCCGACAGGCCACCCTGGAGCAGCTGAGCAACATCGCCGACTTCCGCGACCAGACCTTCGCGACCTTCGACCCGGACGTGCCCGGGGTGCGCAAGGCGTTTCTGCGCGCCCACACCTTCGCGCAGCGGCCACAGGGCTGGCTGCTCCTCTTCGGGCCGTGCGGGGCGGGCAAGACGCACTTGGCGGCGGCGGCGGCCAGCCAGGTGTTGGATCGCGGCGAGCCGGTGCTGTTCACGGTCGTGCCCGATCTGCTCGACCACCTGCGGGCCACCTTTGGGCCGACCAGCGAGGTGGGCTACGACGAGCGTTTCGAGCAGGTGCGCTCGGTCGGGCTGCTCGTCCTCGACGACCTGGGCACCGAGAGCGCCACCGGCTGGGCGCGCGAGAAGCTCTACCAGCTGCTCAACCACCGCTACAACCAGGAGCTGCCGACGATCATCACCAGCAACCGCGCACCCGACAGCCTGGATCAGCGGGTGCTCTCGCGGATGTACCAGCTGGCGTTCGGTGGGGAGATCCTGCGGGTCGCTGCCGAGGATTACCGGAAGCGACCGATGACCATGAAAGGTGCTGGACAATGACCACCCCACTCACCCTGATCGCCGCCGATATCGGCAACGTGAACACCAAGTACCGCCGCCAGGGCGGTGCCTGGGAGATCGCGCCCTCGCTGGTGCGCATGCTGAGCGGCCGCGCCGGCTACAGCTTCACCACTGACACCCCGGTGCGCCCGCTGGTCTACCTGAGCGGCCCGGCCGGCATCGAGCCCCACACGCCCTATCTGGTCGGCCACGACGCCCAGCGTGCCGGGATCACCGATGTGGCGGTGATCGGCAGCGCCGAGCTGCGCGTGCAGGCGCCGGCCTACCTGCTGCTGCACCTCTCCGCGATCATCGCCAGCCTGCCGCCCGGCGTCACCAGCGCGCAGATTGCCTTCGCCGGCGGGCTCCCGGTCGAGGACGATGGTAACCCACAGGTCAAGGCGGCCCTGCGCCAGCGGCTGACCGGCAAGACCGACCTGGGCAGCCCGCCCATCCCGCATGTGCTGTGCTGGGGCGAGACCACCTACAGCCTCACCGTCGCCCGCACCTCGTTCATTCCTCAGCCGATCGGCGCGGTCGCCACGCTGCTCTTCAGCCCCGACGGGCGCATCCACACGAATGGCACGATGCTGCGCCAGCGCTATGCGCTCGACATTGGCGGCGGCACGACCGACTTCACCGGGCGCAAGGGCTTGGATCTTGTCCCCGGCAGCGAGGGTGGTGTGCGCCTGGGCGTGCAGAACGCCGCCGAGACGGCGCGGGCGCTCATTCAGCGCCGCTTCCCCAGCCTGCGCCAGCTCGATGCCGGCCAGGTGCTGGCGCTGCTCCGCCAGGGCGAGACGACCATCGCGGTCGCGGGCGAGCCCTGCGATGTGCGCGCGGAGCTCCAGACCGCGCTGAGCGACACGGCCAGCGCGATTCTGGCCCAGGTGCTGCCGCGCTGGGAGCGCACGTTGGCTCAGGGCGAGGTGCTGCTCTTCGGCGGGGGCGGCCAGGTGATGGCACCGGCGATCAGCGCAATGCTCACCCCGCTTACGCCGGTCACCCTGCTCGACGATCCAATCACCCGCGTTGCGGATGGCATTGAGCGCCTGGCGAAGTATCGCCTTCAGGCCGAATGACCCAACGATGCGCCATTCGGCCACACCGGCACGATGCGCACTAGTTCGCATTGGGAAGCCATAACCGAGCATCGCGGGCCAGTAGCCAGAGCGCTCCAGCTCGGCCCGCGATGCAAGAATGGCGCACCAATGCGCCATTGGGGGAAGCGATGTCAACCCGAGATCTGTCTGATCGCTACTACGCCAGCGTCCCGGCCGACGACCCCCGCTTCGCTGAGCTGCGCGAGGTGCTGGTCGCCGTGCGGCAGACCGGGCGGCACAGCCCGGCCTCGCGCATGCTCGGCGAGTGGGCGCTGCTCGGCTTTCTGTTGAGCACGGGCCGGATCAGTATCAGCGGCCCGAGCAGCGCGCCGTTCGCCCCTCCCGGAGATCTGCCCGATCTGCGTGAGCTGCTGGCGGCTAAACGCCAGCTTGAGGCGGCGGCCGCTCAACTCGGCGGCTTTGACGAGTGATGTATCGTGCATTGCAAGGAGGCCCGCGATGCCCCTGACCCTTCGCCGCCGTCCCCGGCTCCCTCCCGTTGAGGCGGTGTCACCTGCGACCGACATAAGCCCGACGCGCGATGACGGAGCGCGCCCAGGAACCACGCAGGCCGAACCGGCCCGCACGTCGGCCACTGAGACCACCCGCACCACCAAACGGTCGCGCCGCCGCCCATCCGACGGCTGGCGCGACCGGATGCTTGGGGAGGTCTTCTTCTTCCTCCTCGGCCTGGGAACCTGGCTGAGCAACGCCGTCTTCACGATCCTGGGCGTAACCGCGCCGGTCGGGCTGAACCCGCTCACCGTTCTGCTCGGCTTCGCCTTCCACGTCCTGCTCTCGCGGGCAGAGCTGCACCTCTGGTATCGCTGGCGCGACCCGTGGTACCTGCTGCTGCTCGTCGGCTGCGTACTGATCGACGTTGGCACGACCCTAGTTGGACTGCGTCCTATCGCGGCGAAATGGCTCCCCGTGCTGGTTGGCACAAGCCCCGAGAACGTGCTAGACTGGGGCCAGATTCTGATCGCGCTGGTGACGAATACGGCGGCTCCGGTCTGGTGGCCGAACGCGCTCACGCTGCTGCTGATCGCCTTCGCCTTCGCGCTGGGGTCCGAGCGGCTGCTGCGCAAGTTCTACCGTGGGATGGTCGAAACCTGGCAGGAGCGACCGGCGACCGGTGCCGAGGCAGCGGGAAGGAGCTGAAGCGATGAACGAAACCTGGCTCGAAGGGCTCGGGCTGTTCCAGTGGCTCAGCTTCGCGCTGCTCGTTGCGGCCTGGCCGGTCTACGAAGTGCTCAAGCTGCGCCGACGCGCACGCCGCGCCGAGGAGCGGGCCGCGCAGCTCGCCCAGGACTACCAGCACCGCTTCGACACCCTGGATGCCGTGCAGCGCCAAGCGCTTGAGAAGCTGCTCCAGCACCCCCAGCCGCTGCGCACCCCGCCCGCTGGCTTCGCGCCAACCCTGCGCGCCGTCGCGGACTACCATCGCGAGGATCCCTACGCCATCCTGATCGGTTGGCAGAACTCCGATGGGGTAGCCGACCTCGTGACCGGCAGCCTGCATGGCGACAGCCCCTACTTCGTGGGTAACGTGCAGGTCACGGGGATGACCCGCTGGGGCAAGAACATCTGGGAGTTCCTGACCACGACGACCCTCTGCTATCGCACGACGCCGGCGCAGCTGCGGATCTTCTGCATCGACGGCAAGGGGCCGGACGGCGCGCTCTGGCGCGGGCTGGCACACAACTGGCGCGAGCCGATCACGCACGAGGAAGACATCCCCGGCGCGATCACGGCACTGGAGGCGTTGCGCGGTGAGCGCATGCGCCTGCTGGAGCAGCATAGCGTCACGAAATGGGAAGAGCTGCCATCGCAGAGCCGCCCGCCGATTATCTGGGTCGTGATCAACGAGCTGTCGCTGCTAGAGAAGGTGCTGGGCCGCGAGCTGGAGAGCTGGCTCACCCGCGAGCTGTCGTCGGCCCTGGCGGGCGGCATCCGCTACTGCATCCTGATGCAGGACGCGTCGAACTGGGAGACCGGCTGGCGCCGGCAGATCGGCCTGGCGATCGCCGGAGGCCAGGTGAGCCGCGATGCCGACAAGCCGAACCTGGGGATGTCCACCGCCGAGATCAAGGATCGCGGCGGCATCCCGCCCTCCGAACTACCGGAGCGCGGCTGCTTCACCGCCCGCTTCTACCGCGATGTGGTGTCGGTGAGCATCTCGTACCTGACCGTCGAGGAGCGGAAGGCGGTCATTGCACGGCTGCCCAGGGCGCTGGCCGCCCAGGCGCAGGTGTCAAGCCTTTTACCACACACTGCACCAGATTCGCAGGGATTGGCGACCGTACCGTACGACCGTACGGTGGCCTGCGCAGCCGATATTCCGGCAGATCGAACGTCCGTTGGTACGCGGTACGGTTCTGGTACCGCGCCGTACGAACGCCCGGATCAGCGTACCACCACGCCGATGGACAAGGCCATCGCAGACGTGCTCGCCGAGGGCAGTACGCTCACCGACAACCAAATAAAATTCTTACACCGAGAGCGGGGTTGGTCACCAAATCGCATTGCACTTTCGGGTGGGCTACGTGGTCAGAAGCAGGCGCGTCTCGAGCGGATTGCGCTCGCACTTGCAGCACCATCCATGGAGGTAACCGCCCCCTGACCATTGGCACGTACCGTGCCGTGTGCCTTGTACCTACACCCCCTCTAGGCGTAGGAGATGTATTTGTCCCTTCAGTCCGCTCACAGCGATGGTCACTTCATCGCCAGCCACAGCGCAGGCGAGTAGCCCGCTATCAGCAATAAAGCTGGCCGCCTCCGTACCACTAAGCATATTCCACACCTTGACAATACCATCCTCTGAGACAGAAACAGCACTTCGCCCGCCAGCGAATAGCTTCACAGACATCACAGCAGCCTCATGGCCAATAAGCCTTTGCTCCTCCGCACCGCAATCCAGATTCCATATCCTAATGCTGTGGTCGCGGGAGCTCGAGAGCGCTTTACGACCATCGAGAGAGATATCCACTGACAGGACGGCCGCAGTGTGTCCACGGAGCGTCAATACCTCCACCCCCTGCTCGACATCCCAGACCTTTACTGTGTGATCGGCAGAGCCTGAGATAGCGATGTGCCCATCGGGTGACAGCGCGACTGTACGGACGTTTGCATTGTGGCCGCGCATAGTATGCACCTCTTTGCCGTGCTCTATATCCCAGACTTTTAGAGTGCGATCATCTGAAGCCGAAATGGCTAGACATCCGCTAGGCGCAAGTACAACAGCTCGAACCCATGCAGTATGGCCGTATAGGGTATGCAGTATCGCACTGTTTACCATATTCCACACGATAATCGTGCCGTCACGAGAACCAGAGATGGCTCGACTGTCATCCAGAGTCAGCGCGACCGCAGTGACTGGTCCGTGATGACCTCTGAGTATGCGCTCTTCCCGGTTATGCTCTAGGTTCCACACCTTTAGGCATGTTTCAGAATCGGCCATTCCAGCTTGACACTTCAGCCGAAGGGCTTGCAGCAAAACTCCCTGTGTTGTACGGTTGATGTGCCGCATCCGCCATACACACAGGGAGGACCCGATGGGTCAGACGCATGCTA
>CAISPW010000251.1 GCA_903887465.1 uncultured Oscillochloris sp.
GGCAGGCTGCCGGATGAACCCCCGCAAAAAGAAGCCCAATCTCTACCAGCGTTTTCTCGCAGCGACCGCCAGTTGTGCCGGATAAGCTTAATGCCTATGGGGGTGGCGTTACCACCCCCAAACCCCCGCCGGAGGCGACGTTGCAACCGCCCTGCTTCTTTGCGCCAGCGCAACGATCTTTGCCACCGACCGCGCTATGCTGGCGGCAGTGATATTTTTGTGAACGGGAGCACCGACCAATGTTCTGTTACCAGTGCCAGGAAACGACCAAGAACGATGCGTGCGTTATCCGTGGGATCTGCGGGAAGGACGAGCGGGTTGCCAACCTGCAGGACTACCTGCTCTACGCGCTGAAGGGCCTTGCGGCGGTGGGCGTGCGGGCCCAGGAGAGCGCCGTGGCCGACCCGGAAACCGATACATTCCTGGCCCAGGCGCTCTTCGCCACGCTGACGAACGTAAACTTCGACCCGGAGCGGATCTATAACCTGACCCGAGAAGCCTTCGCCCGCCGCGACGCCCTGCGCGCCCGCGTCCACGCGGCTCGTCAGGCCGCCTGCGTGAAGTGCGCAACCCCGCTGCCTGCGGCGTCCACCTGCTCGGCTGATGGCGATATCGACACCTACGCGGCGCACGGCGCGACATGCTCGCCGCACGCCCAGCCCCATCCCGACGCCGATATTCAGTCGCTGCGCGAGCTGATTACCTATGGCGTGAAGGGTTTGGCCGCCTACGCCGACCACGCCTACGTTCTCGATCACGGCAGCCCCGAGCTGCTGGCCTTCCTGCATCAGGCGCTGGCCGCCACCCTCGACGATAGCCTGGCCCTCGGCGACCTGATCGGCCTATCGATGCGCTGCGGCGCACACGGCGTAAGCGCCATGGCCCTGCTCGATGCGGCCAACACCGGACGCTTCGGCCACCCCGAGCCCACCCACGTCAACCTCGGCGTCTGCGCGAACGCCCCCGGCATCCTGATCAGTGGCCACGACCTGCTCGACCTCTACGACCTGCTGCGACAGACCGAGGGCAGCGGGATCATGGTCTACACCCACGGCGAGCTGCTGCCGGCCCACGCCTACCCCGTACTCAAGGCGTTCACTCACCTGACCGGCAACTACGGCGGCGCGTGGTGGGATCAGCAGCGTGACTTCGCAGCCTTCAACGGGCCGATCCTGATGACCACGAACTGCATCCAGGCACCGCGCGAGAGCTACAAAGGCCGCATCTTCACCACCGGCATGGTCGGCTTCGACGGGGTGGCCCACATCGCCGACCGCGCCCCCGGCGGCCAGAAAGACTTCGGCGCGCTGATCAAGCTGGCCTTGGCCAGCCCGCCGCCCCTGGAGCTGGAGACCGGCAGCGTGCTGGTGGGCTTCGCCCGCAAGGCCGTACTCGATAACGCTGGGGCCGTGCTGGACGCCGTGAAGAGCGGGGCGATCAAGCGATTCGTAGTGATGGCGGGTTGTGACGGTCGCCAGAAGGAGCGCGAGTACTACACCGAGGTGGCCCAGGCTCTGCCCCAGGACACGATCATCCTCACGGCGGGCTGCGCCAAGTACCGCTACAACAAGCTCGACCTGGGCAGCATCGGCGGGCTGCCGCGCGTACTCGACGCTGGCCAGTGCAACGACTGCTACTCGCTCGTGGCGGTGGCCCAGGCCCTCGCCGCCGCCGTGGGCGCCGCGCACATCAACGACCTGCCAATCTCCTACGACATCGCCTGGTACGAGCAGAAGGCCGTGCTGGTGCTGCTGTCGCTGCTACACCTGGGAGTGAAGGGCGTCCGGCTCGGGCCGACCCTGCCGGCCTTCCTCTCGCCGAATGTAGCGGCATTCCTGGTGGAGAACTTCGCCATCAAGGGCATCGGCACCGCCGAGCATGACGTGGCCGCGATGATGGTCGGGGCATGAGGCGACCATAGGCGAAGGCTTGACGGGGAGAGCGCCCGGCCCACGGGCCGGGCTTCTTGGGCTGGCAGCGTGACTTCTGCGCTACTCCTAAAAAAATCTTTTCTTTCGGATGGGCGCAGCCCATCCGAGCCTCCCCACACGATACTGGCCGCTTAACCAACCCGATGCCCATTACCAACCAGCGCGGCGCGGATGTCGGCGCAGAGCGACTCGATGCCACGTCGGGCAACGATCACCCGCAGCGCGTGCGGCGTCACGGCGTCGGTGTAGACTTGGCTCACCTTGTGCTTGACGGGCGTGGCCGCCCAAATCGCTACCACGTCGGCCCACGCGGACTGGCGGGCGGCCTCAGCGGCGCTGTGCGCGCGCTTGAGTCCATCGATAGCCCGCAGCTCGACGCCGCCTGCGGCGAGAGCCTGGTCAAGCTCGTGGTGCTGCTGTGGCGTACCGCCAACCAGCAGCAGGCGTGACCGCCGAACCGCCAGCATGTCGCGGGCCAGCAGCAGGGCGGCCCGGCGCTGGCCCGACCCGGCGCAGATAATACAGTGGGCCGGCTCAACGCCAATCATCTCGCGACCGGCGGCGCGAGACACCGCCAGCGCGGCGCAGCCGGGGTCGCCGCAGAGCAGCATGGCGTGATCGGCCAGCAGGGCGCGGGCCGCCAGGATCTTCCCGGTGGCCATGTTCAGCTTGCGCGGGGTGGTCAGGCCGTGGCGCTCCAGGATGGCCCGCGCCTGCTCCCTGGCGACTGGGTCGGCTATCCCCACGTCCCGCAGCAAATCGTCGATCAGGATCACGTCCACGGCGCACCCCTCATTCAGCGGCGCTCAGAGCGCGAAACAACTCGGTCATCCGGTCGCCGACACGGCGATGTCATCCTAACTCTACCACACCGGGCCACCACGAGCGGCTCGCCACGGTCAGGGCGGTTGCAACGTCGCTGGGGCTGCGCCCCCGAACCCCCGCCGGAAGCGACGTTGCAACCGCCCTGACGGCGTATCCCCCACACGGTCGCGTCGTTTGCAAGGAGTCCGCCCATGTCGCGATTTCCAGCTCGAATTTCCGATCAAGCTGTACTTTGCGCAGCAGGAGGCCAACGCCGCCGCCGGAACACTGCTGGCCCGCCAGCAGGATGCCTGCCGCCGCTGGCTGGCCAATCTGCGCGCCCCGCATCTTCTGGGCGGGGACGATCTATCCTACGCCCAGTTGGTGCAGCAGTTCCGCATTAGCCAGATCGAGACCATCCTCGCCTGGCTCGCAACCTGCGCCGCGCAGCTTGGGGAATCAAACGAGGAGGGCGTACCCTCCCCGTAACGGCGCAGCGCCAACGCGGAGACGACCTGACGATCACACGGGAGCGTGCAGGAGTGTCCGATCTGGCCAGGGCGAAGCCTGGAACACGGCCATTAGAGGCACATCGGCGCGCTAGGGCAACAGAAAGCCATACTTCACGAATACTTGCTGGCCCTCTGGGCTCAACACATAGGCGATGAATGCCTTCGCCAGGTCGGGCACCTTGCTCTCCACAAGCGGCGCAATTGGATAGAGCGCAATGATATTCAGCTCATCGGGAATAGTCACAGTGCCGATCTTGTCCGCC
>CAISPW010000252.1 GCA_903887465.1 uncultured Oscillochloris sp.
CGGCTCGTTGAATGAGCGTCAGCTTCGGCAGGTGAAGCACATCGAGACGAGCGGGCAGCACCTGCTCGCCCTGATCAACGACATCCTTGATCTCGCGAAGGTGGAGTCTGGCCACCTGGATATCACCATGGAGACCCACCACATCGCGGTGATCTGCGAGGCGAGCCTGCTATTCGTCCGCGAGGTTGCGATCCGCAAGCGTGTTCAGGTCAGCTTCGTTTGTCAGAATACCACCTCGGTGATGGACACCGATGCGCGGCGCCTGAAGCAGATACTGGTGAACCTGCTGGGCAACGCGGTCAAGTTTACGCCAGCGGGCGGGCAGGTACGGCTAGAGGTAGCCATCAACGCGGCGCGGGAGCAGATCACCTTTGTGGTCGAGGACACCGGCATTGGCATCGCGGCGGAGGATCTGGGGCGGCTGTTCCAGCCGTTCACGCAGATTGACCATAGCCTGACCCGCCAACATGAAGGCACGGGGCTGGGGCTGGCCCTCGTGCGCCGTTTAGCGAACCTGATGGGCGGCAATGTCCGGATCGAGAGCGCGGGGCCAGGGCAGGGCAGCGTTGTGACGCTAACCCTGCCCTGGCACCCGCCAGTAGCGTCACCGCCGCCGCCGACCAGGATCGAGCCGGCGTCCGATCTGCACGAGCAGACAGCCCAGAATGCGGTCATCCTGCTGGCGGAGGATAACGAGACGACGATCAGCGCGATCAGCGAGTACCTCTCGGCGCATGGCTACGAGGTCGTGATCGCACGCACCGGCGAGGAGGCGATCATGCAGGCCATCGCGACGCGGCCGGATCTCATCGTGATGGACATCCAGATGCCAGTGATGGACGGGCTGGCGGCAACCCGGCAGTTGCGGGCGTTGCCAGCGTTCGCGGCACCGCCGATCATCGCGCTGACCGCGCTGGCGATGCCGGGCGACCGCGAGCGCAGCCTGGCGGCGGGGGTGAACGCCTATCTGGCCAAGCCGGTCAGCCTGCGCACCCTGCTTACGACGATTCGCACGATGCTGTCGCCACCCAGCGGAAGCGAGGATGCCCTGAGCGATTGATGTTTAGGCATGGTTCAAACCCACGTGACCGTTCAGCGACGAGACGATGAGGCGATGAGGCGATAGGAGCGCGTCATCGCCTCGTCGCCTCATCGCAGGACGGTCAAGCTGGAATGGCCGATTTTGAACCATGCCTTAGCCCTCACGCCCCAGCCAGATCTCCCCGTGAGGGAGAGGGGCTGGGGGTGAGGGCTATTCAGCGCAAACGGGAACAACGTAGAGGGGTATCGCTACTCGCGACCGATCCCGGCCTCGGTCAGCAGGCGACCAAAGCGCTCTAGCTGGGTGAGGGCGCGGGCCTGGAGGGTGGAGACATCCGCAATGATTGCCTCCACGAGGGCCGGATTCTGAGCGATGCGGTCACGCGCAAGCTCAAGTTTTTGTTCGGCCTTCACCAGCAGGGTGCACGCCATTTCAAGGCTGCCCTCTGCGTCCTCGCGCTGCCGTAATGCAACCATAGGCCACCTACCAATAACGGGCTTACCCCTGGCGATCGCCAGATGACGCCGAATGCGTTCCGTGCGGGTTGCCGAGTCGGCGAGATATCGATCCGTGTCGGCGAGCAGCACAAGGGCAAGCCCCTGATTTAAGGCTAACTTCGTGCGAGCGTTGTCGAGAATGCTTTGGGCTTGGAGGAGGCTCTGCGTTGCCTCACTCGCCGCTTGAATCGCGCTCTCCCGCTCCTCCTCCACCTCGAAGGGCCAGCGCCGCGGTATTGTCGGCATAACACCCTATCCTTCTTCGCTCCCGGCTCCCTGTGTAGCGGAGTAACTCAAGCTGGCGCAGCATCGCCTCACCGAGCTGCCAGAGGATAATGGGGACGCCCGAGGCAAAAAAGCTCAGCCATATCGCCGTCTCATAGGTGCGCCAGTCCAGTTTGGTGTTTCGCCGCGCTTCCAGCGCAATTGGCATGAGCGAGATAACCACACCGCCAGCCACCTCGGCCCATGTGTGATCTGGCTTGATCGGGTATCGACGCTCTAGACCGCTAAGCAACGCTGCGTAGGCGGCGGAGAGTCCCATCACACGTAGCGGAATGTGTACCGCAATCGACTCCGGATCCGAACTGCTGTCGCCTCTGATGAAATCAGTCAACATAGCCATGATACGTTACCTTGCTCCATCACCCAGGTACTATTGTACCGTCATCGTGGGTGTTTGTCTAGTGAAAAGATGCTCAGATTTGGCCGTCCGGGGTTCTTGTTGGGTTGTTATCAGCCTGTCGCAATCCCTTCGGCGGCTGCGTATGGTCGCTCCTCCTGCCTCTGTTCGAGTCAAACTCCTTTCATCCCTTAGCTAACGCCTGCGCCAAATGGCTCTAATGCCGGTGGCTAAGGGAGAGGAGCCCTCTGTCGCCCCTATCTCCGTGCCCCCTTGCGGTGCGGACGAGTAAAACTATACACCGTAGTAGAGATATCTGCAAGCGTGACTTGGTGAACATTTCTTCACAAATCGCGCCCCGGAACACCCCGCGAAGGTGTCGACAGACTAATTACTATGTGCTATAGTATTCTCCGTTGGCGGTTGTTGACAACCCAATAACAACCCAATAACGACCCAATAACAAACGAGTGACCGCTCACACGGCACACGCTCCATCAGCGGAGGTGAACCACGATGCTTATCGGAACCTGGGAACAACCGATCAATCCCTCCGGTCGACTGAAGCTCCCGAGCGAACTCCACGCGCTCCTCACCGACGGCCTTGTGGTCACACGCGGATTCGAGCCGTGCATCCAGGTCTTCCCGCAGGACTCCTGGCGCGCGCTTGCCGGTCGGGTCAGCGCCCTGCCGATTGGCGGAGCCGCCGAGCGCCGCCTCCGCCGTATGATCTTCGCCGCCGCAAACACGTTGAGCGACGAGGGCGATGGCGTCGTACACCTGCCCATCCGGCTCTGCGCCTACGCCGCCATCGCCGACCGCGCCGTGATTGTCGGGATGGACACATACCTTGAGATCTGGACACCCGAGCGCTGGAAGGCGCTCACCGCCGAGATCGAGGGTACCATCGGCAGTTGGCCCGATAACGATATCAAACTGGGTGGCTCTGCTATCTGAACCTATGGAGGCGACCGATGCTGTATCCGTTCAGGTTGCTCCGCGCAGCCGACACCCCCAGCAGCGCCCAGAGCGCCGCTGTCGCCAAGCGCCGGCTCCACGACACCCTGCCCATGGATCGCGCCCAAGCCGTTGCCCGCCACGACGACTCTGAGCGGCTCCTGAGCTACTTGCTACAGGAGGATCTCAGCCCTAAGGAGCGGATACCCGCGTGAGTACCCTTGCCACCGCCCTGATCACATCGCTGCGCGAGACCGGTGACTCGCTGGCCGCCATGGCTGCGGCGGACGGCGAGTTCCCCCCGGCAAGCCTCGCCGCCCTGCATGACCTGGAGCGCCAGCCGGTGGCGTCCGCCTTTGCGCGCGCCGTCGGCCAGGCCACCGCCCGCCTGCGCAAGGAGGTCGCCGACCTGCACACGGTTGAGGTACTCCTCGATATGCTGGCCGACCCCGCGCCGACAGCCGCGCAGTTTCGGCGCATCACGAGCGAGGAGTTCCTGCTCGCAGGGCGGCCCAACCTGGCGCCCCTGGTCGATCACTATCGCCGCACCCTGCGGCCCGCAGCGCGCGCGCAGCACCAGGAGTTGCCGCCATGGCGCACACTCGCCCAGGCGCTGAGCCTGCTCTTTGGTCGCCTGCTGCCCGAGGCGATTGCCACGCAGCCGCGCCTGCTCCGGCTACTGCCCAGCCCCGCTGACCGGGTCAGCATCGACCTACTTCGCGCCGCGCGCCCCGCCGAGCAACTGCTCGACCAGCTAGTCGAACGCGCCCCCAGCCAGGCGATTGTGGCCTCTGACGGTGCCCACATTGCCCACGTCCAGCAGACGATCATCTACGGCAACCTCTATACACACCCGGCGTCATGTGTGGCCGATCTCACGGCCCTCTTTGTGCATTACCGGGCCTTCGTGATCGAGACCTTCGGTGCCCTCGACTTTCGCGGCATCATGCAGATCCAGTCGGCCGCACGCATTAGCCTCGACCAGATCTACATCCCGATCTTTGCGCGATCACGCGGCGACACGCGCATGACGCCGGACGGCCCAATCGGGCCGGCCCTCGTCCTCCATGATTACGTTCGCGAGCAGCCCTTCCTGGTCGTCCTCGGCGACCCCGGCAGCGGCAAGAGCACCCTGGTGCGCTATCTGATCACCACCCTCGCACGCGGCGACGCCCAGGAGCGACTCGGCCTGGCCGCAGCCTGGCTGCCGATCTTCTTTCCCGTGGCCGCCTTCGCCGACGCCCGCAGCAGGCCGGGGAGCGGCAACCTCTCGCCGCTGGCCTACCTGAGCGAGTATTATGCCGGCCTCTCCCAGCCCGACTACGGGCCGCTCTTCGCCCGCGCCCTCGCCATGGGCCGCGCCCTGCTGCTGCTCGACGGCATTGACGAGGTGCGCGAGGATCGCCCAGGGATCGTCCGCTGCCTCGATGCCTTCGTCCACGAGTGGGACGCCCAAGGCAACCGCTGCATCGCCACGAGCCGCAGCGTCGGCTACGATGACGCGCCGCTCGACTCACGGCTCTTTGTCAGCGTGGTGATCCAGCCCTTGCGCAACCAGCAGATCAACGACTTTATTGTTCGCTGGAGCCGGGCCTACGAGGCGCTGGCCGAGCCGATCTGGTCTGAGGGCGGCGACCTGTACCACGACCTTGTCCGCGACGCCTCCTCCGCCGAGCTGGCCATCCGCGTAGAGCAGCACGTCCGCTCGCTGGGCGCTGCCGTCTTCGTCGACGCGAACGTGGCCGCCTTGGGCCGCAACCCGCTCCTGCTCACCATCCTGGCCCTCATCCACAACCAGGGTGCGCGCCTGCCCGACCGCCGGGTTGACCTCTACCGCCTCTGCGTCGAAGCATTGGCCGAGACTTGGAATCGCGCCCGCTCGCTCTCTGGTCGCTCGGTTGATCTCTACCTTGGCGACGAGCGGCTCGATGAGCGCTTTGTGGTCAACCTCCTCGGCCCGGTGGCCCTCTGGATCCACGGCGACCAGCCCGGCGGACTCGTCGATCTGGACGACCTGGAGTCACACATTGCGGACACCCTCACCCAGACCGACGGCCTGCCGCGCGGGCGGGCCCGCCGCCTGGCCCAGGACTTTATCGACCTGATGCGCCGCGACACCGGCCTGCTCCAGGAGCGCGGGTACCGCCGCTTCGGCTTCCTGCACCTCACCTTTGAGGAGTATCTGGCGGCCCGTGGCCTGATCGAGTCGGTCACTGTCGATAACCCCGACAGCCTCTTCCTGCGCTACAGCAATTCCCCCCGTTGGCACGAGGTGCTGCGCCTGGCGATCGCCGTAGCGCCGCAGCGCGAGGCCCAGCGCCTACTGCTGCTCCTGCTCACCGCGCCCACACCCAGCGCCATCCTGCTGGCGGGCGAGTGCCTCCGCGATATTGGCCGCAACGGGGCCACCCAGCGTGCGTGGGATGCGGTGATCCAGGCGCTCCTCGCCCTGATCGCCGACCCGGCCGCCAGCCTGGAAGGGCGGATCTTTGCCGGGACGATCCTCGGGCACCTGGGCGACCCGCGACGGCTCGACCCGAGCAGCGGCGCGGACAGCGGTGCCCACCAGGGCGTCGCCGCCTACTGGTGCCGAGTTGCGCCTGGGCCGTTTTGGTGGGGCGACGAGGGTCACGCGCGCCGCGCCCGTGCCGGCAGCCTGCGCCGCATCGATCTGGGGCGTAGCTTTGCGATCGGGCGATTCCCGATCACCAGCGCCGAGTTCTCCGACTTTGTCGCGGCCGGGGGCTACGCCGAGCGGCGCTGGTGGAGCGAGGCTGGCTGGCTCTTCATTGATCCGCGCATCCGCTGGACCGCTGCGGATCTCGGGTCGCCATCCCAGCCCGCCGTCGGGGTTTCCTGGTACGAAGCCAGCGCCTACTGCGCGTGGCTCACCGACGCCGGTCGCCAGGGCGGATGGCTCGCTGCCGACGAGATCCTGCGGCTACCCACCGCCATCGAGTGGGAGCGGGCGGCCCGCCACACCGACCGGCGGCGCTACCCGTGGGGCGACCAGCCCCCCAGCGAGACCAGCGCCGCCTTCGCCGCCCTCGGGATGGCGACGCCCGCGCCCGTCGGTGTCTTCCCAGGCGGCGCGGCCGCCTGCGGCGCGCAGGATCTCTCCGGCAATATCTGGGAGTGGACGGCAAGCCTGGCCGAGAGCTTCGAGTCGGCGCTGCCTTGTGAGGATGTGAGCCCCGGCGAGACCCCGGTGATCAAGGGCGGGGCCTTCGGGTCGAAGGCCGAGGAGCTGCGCTGCGGAGCCTCGTCGTGGCTCCACCCCGGCCAGCGCATCGCGCACCTGGGATTTCGGGTCGTCCGCACCTCCGCCAAGTAGTAAGGAAGATCCCGATGACTAGCCCAAGCGACCCGATCTCCCTCCGCCTGATCTTCCGCCCGGTTCGCGGCGGTGCCTTGCTCCGCTGGGAGGCTGACGTTCTCGGGGCACGCGAAAGCCGCATGCCTGCGCCTATCCCGCCCGACGACCTCGGACTCATCCTCCGCACGCTCGACGCGCTCCAGGATCCCGCCTACCCGACCGCCTGGAACGCGGCGCAGGAGCGTAGCTTTGGCTTCAGCCCAGATGAGCGCGCGCGGCTGGGTGCCGCCGGGCTCTGGGCCGCAGGCCGGGTATGCGCCGATGCGCCCTGGCGCATTGGCCGACGGCTCCACCGCGCCCTCACCGCCGACCCCGCCGGATCCCAGGCGCTCGGCACCGTGCGCGACCACGCCGCCGCCATCGGTCGCCCGCTCTCGCTGGAACTCTGCTTTCCGCCCGCCGCCACCGATCTGGCCGGTCTGCCCTGGGAGTTGCTCTGGGATGATGGGCCGACGCCGATACTCCTCGGGCGCGGGGCCACAGCGGCCTGCGTGCGCCGCCTCGATCTGGCCGAGGCGCTCCCGCCGCCGCGCCAGGCCACCGGCCCGCTGCGCATCCTCGCCATCTCGCCACGGGCCGGGATCCCCGCCGAGCTGCGGCAGATCGAGCGCGCGGCCCGCGCCGCCGCGTGGGCACCGCTGATCGAGCGCGGCCAGGCCCGTATGGATGAGCTTGGCCCGGTGACCCGCGAGTCGCTGGCTAACGCGACCACTGGCGCGCACCCGCCCGACGTAATCCACTATTACGGGCACGGTCGCTACCGTGACGGCGAGGGTGCCCTTTTGCTCGACGACGCGGGCGCGGCGGCCTGGGCACCCGCATCGAGCCTGGCCCCGCTGCTCGCCCCGGCCGGCATGGTGGTTCTCCACGCCTGCCAGGGTGCCATGCTCGGCTCGGCGCATACCCTCGCCGCCGATATGCGCTCCGCCCTCGCGCCGGCCCTCTGCGCCGCTGGCGTGCCGGTCGTCCTCGGCATGCAGTTTACCGTGCGTGCCGCCGCCGCAAACCGCATGGCGGCGGTCATCTACCAGGCGCTCGCCGAGGGCCGCAGCGTCGAGGAGGCGGTTGCCTTCGCCCGCCGCGCCCTCTACGTCGAGGAACCCGACCGGGTCTCGTGGTATGTGCCCGCCCTCTACCTACGCGCCCGTGGCGGCGGCCCGACCTACCTGCGCCCGCCGGTGACCCGCCCGGTCGTCGCGCCGGACCGGGCCGACGGTGCCCGCCAATCTGTCGTCGCCCGCGACGGGGGCGCGATCAGCGACCTGCGTATGCGCGGCGGCGCAGGCAGCCACCAGGCGGTGATCGCGCAGGGCGGCAGCATCAGCGGAGTTGATCTATCCGACCGCACAGACTGA
>CAISPW010000253.1 GCA_903887465.1 uncultured Oscillochloris sp.
GCCTTGTCGCTGAGCGACAAGGCGAGATGCGTCGCCCCCACATTATCCAGGTATCATCCGCTCAGGTATCTGGCTATCCACCTGCGGGCCATCGCCCGGCGTCAGGCGGACGTAGCTACCGTTGGGCTGGAGGATATGTGCGCGCACATTATCCGCCAGGTAGACATCCAGCAGCTTACTGCGGACAAACGCGCTCAGGGCCGGATCCTCCAGCGGGTAGAGTTCCTCGACGCGGCGATCCAGGTTGCGATCCATAATATCGGCGCTGCCAAGGTAGAGTACGGGCGTGCCGCCGTTGGCGAAGTAGTAGATCCGGCTGTGCTCCAGGAATGGCCCGATGATGCTGCGCACCTGGATGTTCTCGCTCAGGCCGGGCACGCCGGGGCGCAGCGAACACATCCCGCGCACGATCAGATCGACCCGCACACCGGCCTGCGATGCCTCGTAGAGCAAGTCAATAAACTGCTGATCGACGAGGGCGTTCATCTTGAAGATGATCCGCCCGTCGCCGTATGCGCGCTGGCGCTGGATCTCGCTGCGGATCAGGTCCATCAGGCGCTGGCGCAGGGTGATCGGGGCGACCAGCAGTGCGCGGTAGGTGGACTGGCGGCTGTAGGCGGTGAGAAAATTGAACAGGTCCACCACATCGGCGGCGATAGCGGGGCGGCAGGTGAACAGCCCCAGGTCGGTGTAGACACGGGCGGTGCCAGCGTTATAGTTGCCGGTGCCCATGTGAACATAGCAGCAGATGCTGTCCTGCTCCTGGCGCACCACCAGGGCCAGTTTGGCGTGAACCTTCAGCCCCAGCAGACCGTAGACCACGTGAACCCCGGTGCGCTCCATCGCCTTGGCCCAGATGATATTGTTTTCTTCATCGAAGCGCGCCTTCAGTTCCACCACCGCCGTCACCTGCTTGCCCTGCTCGCGGGCGTGGATCAGCGCTCGCACAATCGGCGAGTTACTGCCAACGCGGTAGAGGGTCTGTTTGATCGCCAGCACGTGCGGGTCGTCGGCGGCAGCCTGGATAAAGTCGATCACCGGCGAGAAAGAGTGGTAGGGATGATGCAGCAGCACATCGCCCTGGCGGATGGTGTCGAAGATATCGCTGCTACCGCGCAGCACCGCCGGCAGCGCGGGCATATGCGGCGGATCCTTGAGGTCGGGACGGTCGATCTTCAGCAGGGCCATCATATCGGCCAGGCCGAGCGGGCCGCGCACCGAGTAGAGGTCGCGCGGCCCGATCTTCAAGTTAGTGAGCAGCAGGTTGCTGATCCGCTCGGGCATGGCCTTATCGACGGTGATCCGCACCACCTCGCCGAAGCGGCGCTGGCGCACGCCCTGCTCGATGCTGGAGAGCAGGTCGTCGGCCTCATCCTCCTCGATCTCCATATCGGCGTTGCGGGTGACCCGGAAGGGCGCCGACATCACCACCTCCATGCCCGGAAAGAGCATGTCAAGGTGGGCGGCGATCACCTGCTCGATCCAGACGAAGCAGTGGCGACGGCCGGTGGGCAGATCGTTGACGCCCTCGCAAATGTCGGGCGGCAGCGCGATCAAGCGCGGCAGCACCTCGGGCACCTTCACGCGGGCGAACAGTTCACCCTTCTGGGGATCCTGGATCATCACCGCCAGGTTCAGGCTCAGGTTTGAGATGAAGGGGAAGGGCCGGCTGCTATCGAAGGCCAGGGGCGTGAGTACCGGGAAGATCTGCTGGTGAAAGAACTCGGCCACCCAGGCCCGCTGGGCCTCGCTCAGGTCGCCGGTATTCAGCAGGTGGATGCCCTGCTCGGTCAGATTTGGCAGCAGGTCGGTGAAGAGCAGCTCGCGCTCCTGTGCGATCAGCGGCAGCAGGGCCTTGCGCACCGCCTTCAGTTGCTCAGTGGGCGTGAGCCCATCGGGAGACTGCCGCTGCACCCCGGCGCTGATCTGCTGCAGGATGCCGCTCACGCGGATCATAAAGAACTCGTCGAAGTTCGACGCGAAGATAGCGAGAAACTTCACCCGCTCCAGAAGCGGGTTGGCCTGGTTCAGCGCCTCGCCGAAGACGCGACGGTTAAACTCGATCCAGCTCAACTCGCGGTTGAGGTAGGAGGGCACGACGGGAGCCTGCGCCTCAGACGCCTCGTTCTGCGTTGGCTCCTGCACGATCATACGAAGTACGCCTTTACATATGTGTCATAACTGGTAGTACTTGGTAGTATATCTGCCCGGCAGGGCCGCGTCAACGATATCCGTAGCGGTGAAGCACCGCCATCCAATGCGGTAGATACAACCCCATCAACCGGCGACGATGCTTCGCCCCTATCCCTCGACCGCGCTGACGATATGCTCAAGCCGGACGATCCGCCCGGCGCGGTCGATGGCGATGGCGACCAGGTCGATCCGGCAGGGCGTGTGGGCGGGCATGTCGGCCTCAGCCAGGTAGGCGTCGGCGAGGACGATCAGACGCCGAAGCTTGGCCGGGGAGAGGCTCGCCTCGGGGGGCACCGGGCCATCGGCGCGGCGGGTACGCACCTCGACAAACACAAGCAGGCCGCCTTGTTGGGCGACCAGATCGATCTCGCCGATGCGGCAGCGCCAGTTGCTCGCCAGGATCGTGTAGCCGGCCCGTGTCAAATGTGATCGGGCGGCGGACTCGCCGAAGTCGCCCAGCGCGCGCCTAGTTGAAGGCATACTTGCGCCAGACGTCGTGGCGCTCCATCTCGCCGAGCAGGGCGAACGCGAGGTACTGCGGCTGCCGGGGGGTGGATAGCAGCAGCATGCTGGCCTGCTCGGGGGTGCGCCCGCCCTTGCGGTGATTGCACTCGCGGCAGGCCGTCACCACATTCTCCCAGGTCGTGGCCCCACCCTGCGAGCGCGGCACCACGTGATCCATCGTCAGGTAAACGCGGCCGGGCTGCGTGCCGCAGTACTGGCAGGTCTCGCGGTCGCGGGCGAAGATACCCCGGCGCGAGCATGGCAGCCTGAGGCGACGCGGAATGCGGATGTAGCGCACCAAGCGGATCACCAGGGGCACGTCGAAGGAGATCTGGCGGGCGCGCAGTTGCTGCTCGGCCGCCTCGATCAGCTCGGCCTTCTCCTGGAGCAGCAGGATGATCGCACGGCGCACCGAGATGAGCTGCAGTGGCTCGTAGCTGGCGTTGAGGACGAGGACTCGCTGGCCCAAAACACCCACCCCCTTTAAGAACCATTTGTCGTGGTTGACAAAGGCTCTCTGCGCGGGGTAGGGTTTGACCCCCGGCTAGAGAGCTAAGACGTTGGTACGGCTAGCGGAGGAGACAGCCAGGATCGCACGCATCACCGCGCTCCGCGCACAGCTGCGACGGTCGGCGGCGACGGCGCGGTACGCGACAAAGGCGGCGCAGCACACGCATGCGCTCGCCGCTCGTCTGTGCCGGCCGGGGATGTGAAGGCCGCCGGTGATCATGCCTGCATCAGGGCTACGCCCCGCTACGAGCGTAGGATATCTAAAATCCACACGCGCATAGGGTATCACGCCTTGTTGGGAATTGTCAACCTGCGTCATGATCGCTTCAGGGCTTACGTTGATGCACATGGGGCGGCACCCCAGCCCCAGCTTTCTGTTGGTTCTCGGCGGCAAAGCCACCAGAAGCCAACAAAAAAAGATCTCTCGGGGGTGGCACCGCCACCCCCAGGCACGCGCCTACGGGCGCGTCACCTCGTTGAGGATCAGCCCATCGACCAGTTGCTCGACCGGGGCGCAGTCGTCGGTAAAGGGGGCGTAGCGGGCCTGGTCGGCGCTGAACTCGCGCACCGGCCCGAAGCGACCCTCGTTTAGCGACCAGTACATCACCAGTTGGAGGGACTGGATCTGCATGCGTCCGGCGTTAGCCTTGAAGTTCTGCACGCCATCGCCCGCCGGCTCGTGTACGCCGATCAGGATAGCGTTTGAGAAGCGCGTGTCGATCACATAGACCTGCGGGAAGACCGCG
Organism: uncultured Oscillochloris sp.; assembly: GCA_903887465.1. Classification (GTDB taxonomy): domain Bacteria; phylum Chloroflexota; class Chloroflexia; order Chloroflexales; family Chloroflexaceae; genus Oscillochloris. Next base: position 3,954 of record CAISPW010000253.1, read on the forward strand.
AGCATGGTCGAGGCCAGGGCGTTCACCAGTCGGTCGTCGCCGCTGGCCGGGCGACCGGCGTTCACCACCGCCACACCCTGCGGGGTTAGGTGATCTTTCACCTGCTGAAAAAACTCAACGGTAGTGAGGTGGAAGGGGATGTAGGGCTGGTGGTAGGCGTCCATGCCGATCACATCATAGCGTCCCTCGGCGCTGGCCAGCCACGATCGCGCGTCCTGGACGTGGGTGTGGTAGTTCGGGAAGCGCGGGTTCTGATCCTCAAGATCGAAGTACTGACGGCCCAGATCCACGATCTTCTGGTCGATCTCCACCGCGTCGATCTTGGTCTGCGGGCCGTAGATCGCCAGGAACTGCTTGGGCACACTGCCCGCCGCCGAGCCGAGCAGGGCCAGGCTATTGACGCTCTGCGGGTCGCGGTTGGCGTACACATACGGCGCGACGCTGAAATAGTCCCAGGGGCCGCCGTCGGTGAGCAGGTCGAGCGGGTCGCCCGTCTGCCGATATTTTAGGCGGTAGACCGAGTGGGTAGCCTGACCCTCGTTGAGTACCAGGACGTGGCGCGGATCCGGCGTGCCGTCATCGTAGACGATCTGTTGCTTCGCCACCTGGATGTAGTTGTAGTCCGACTCGGCCTCAGCCACCAGAGTGCAGCTAACGCAGTCGGCAGTTTTGATCGTGGCGTCAAAGGCGTAATGGGCCACAGCCAGGGCAGCCACGGCCAGGAGCATCAGCAGGTAGCGCCAGTCGCGCAGGCCAACGATGCCGAGGGCCACCAGGAAGGCGGAGAAGAGGAAGATCGTGGCGGCGGTGCCAATCGCCGGGATGAGGACAAGGACGGTGAGGAACGTGCCGAGGATCGAGCCAAGGGTGGAGACGGCCGAGATCGTGCCGGCAGTGCGCCCGGCGGCGGCCACGCCCTCTTCGAAGCGGCGCAGCTGCAGGCGCACGGCGAAGGGGCCAACGGTGGCCATCAGAATCACCGGGGCGGCGAAGAGCAGCAGCACCACCACCAGCGACCCGATGAACCCACCGGCGACAATATGGCGCAGCGAGTACTGAGCCAGGCTCAGCAGCGGCCGGGCCACCAGCGGGATAATCGCGCAGAGCAGGCCCGACCAAGCGATCATACGGTAGAGCAGCCGCGCATCGGGCCACCGGTCGGCCAGGCTGCCACCCACCCGGTAGCCAATCGCGAGGTAAGCCAGGGTCATCCCGATCACCACCGCCCAGATCGGCTGTGAGGTGCCGAAGAAGGGTGCCAGCAGCCGTGGCATCACCATCTCAATGCCGAGCGTGCCAACGCCAACGAGGAAGACGACCAGCAGCAGAAAGCGATCGCCCGCAGAGGTGTCCGTGCGTGCCATATCAGAGTACATTGCGCAGCAGCCCGTGGAGCAACTGGAGGAGCAGCATCGCCACCAAGGGCGAGAGGTCGAGCATACCCATCTGCGGTAGCACCTTGCGCAGGGGGGCCAGGATGGGTTCGGTAATCTCGTTGAGGATCTGGCTCACCCGCATGTTCCCCTGCGGGTCGATCCACGAGATCAGCACCCGACCGAGGATCGCGAAGAGCATGACGTTGAACAGAATATCGATGAAGCTGCCGACAAAGCCAGTCATAATGAAAACCTTTCTGGATACATCTCTCGTAGGAGGCGAAACATCGGCCACAGATGGATCGCCCACGCCAGCCATCTGCCGACGATACTGCGCCTCTACTTCTCAAATCTGGCCCGCACGGCGGCGGCGTGGGCGAAGAGTCCCTCAGCCTCGGCGATACGGCGGGCAGCGGGGCCGATCCGCTCCAGCCCGGCCCGGTTCAGCCCCACCAGCGAGATCACCTTGCGGAAGTCGTCCACGTTCACTGGCGAGGCGAAGCGGGCCGTGCCTTCAGTGGGCATAATGTGCGACGGCCCAGCCACATAGTCGCCCAGCACCTCAAACGACTCCTCACCCAGGAAGATCCCGCCGGCGTTGCGAATCTGGCCCACGTAGGCCCACGGGTCGGCCACCAGCAGGCAAAGATGCTCAGGGCCATACTCATTCGCCAGATCAATCGCCGTCGCCAGATCCGGCACAAGGATGATCCCGCCCCGGCGGCTAACTGCATCGGCGGCGGCGCGCGCGTTGGCCTCGGGCAGCGCCTCCAACTGGCGACCGACCTCGGCCTGCACGGCGCTAGCTAAGTCGGCCGAGGTGGTGATCAGGATGGCGCTGGCCTCCACATGCTCGGCCTGGGCCAGCAGGTCGGCGGCGGCCAGGCGCGGGCTGGCGGCCGCATCGGCGATCACCAGAGTCTCGGTCGGCCCCGGCAGGCTCTCGATATCCACCGCGCCGAAGACGAGGCGCTTGGCCTGGATGACGAAGCGGTTGCCCGGCCCGGCGATCTTATCGACCCGAGGCACACTCTGGGTGCCATAAGCCATGGCCGCAATCGCCTGGGCGCCACCGAGCGCGAACATGCGGCTCACGCCGACAATATGGGCGGCCGCCAGCACCACCTCGGCCGGTTCGCCGCTAGCGACCTGGGGCGGCGAGCAGACAATAATCTCGCGCACACCAGCCACCTGAGCCGGCACGGCGGCATGGATCAGCGACGAGGGCAGGGGTGCCGCGCCGCCGGGGACATAGATGCCCACCCGATCCAGCGGCAGGACGAGTTGCCCGCGTGCCCCTTCGACGCCAAAGTCAACCCATGAGTTGCGAGCCTGGCGCTGGTGGAAGGCGCGGATCTCAGCAACAGCCAGATCCAAAGCGGCCCGCAGGTCGGCGGGAATGGCGGCGGCAGCGGCGGCCCAGCGCGCGCGCGGGATCTCGATCTGCGCCAGTTCCACCCGGTCAAGGCGGGCAGTGAGGGCGCGCAGGGCGTCATCGCCACCAGATCGCACCTCAGCAATGATCGCCGCCACAGCGGACGTCGTCTCGTGGTCCTCGTCCAGCGGCGCACGGCGCAGCAACCCGGCCCGCGCCACCGCAAGATCGGCAATAACTGGGATGGTCATCGATACTTCATCCTAAAAATATACGAGAAAGTTTTTTCGGAGGGGCCGCAGGCCCCTCCGAGCCTCCCCGCCTTCGCGCCATTCGCGATCCAGACGCTCCCCACGTTCGCGGTTTCGCGTTCGCGTCGTTCGCCCGCCTTCGCGTCGTTCGCGATCCAAACGCTCCCCGCCTTCGCGCCATTCGCGATCCAGACGCTCCCCACGTTCGCGGTTTCGCGTTCGCGTCGTTCGCCCGCCTTCGCGTCGTTCGCGATCCAAACGCTCCCCGCCTTCGCGCCATTCGCGATCCAGA
>CAISPW010000254.1 GCA_903887465.1 uncultured Oscillochloris sp.
AACGTCGTCCTCGGGATTGTGCCGCAGGCTGGACACCACAATCTTCCGGCCGCGCAGCGCGCGTTCACCTACGCCTTCGACCGGATCCTGGCCCACCGCTCGATGGCCTCGTAGTTGTCAAGCGACTTTGCTCATGCCCTGGCCGACGGCCCCGCGCCGCTGTACCTCACCTGTCAGGAAGTCGCTGACCGCTGGCGTTGCTCCAAGGCGACGGTCTACCGCCGGATCGGTACGGGCAAGCTGGACACCATCGGTGACGGGGCGCTGCTGCGCGTCACGTTGGAGTCGCTGCTGCGCTACGAGGCTGAGATCATGAACCGCCGGAGGGCATCATGACTCGCGGGGTCAAAGTGCGAGATGACGGCGATGGGTCGGTGTACGAAGAGGTAAAAGGCTCTGGCCGCTGGCGTGCGGCCCTGGTGATCGACGGCAAGACCGTGCGGCGTCGGGCGAAGACGGAAAAAGAAGCAAAGCGCAAATTCAAAGAGCTAGAGCGACTGCGCGATGCTCGGCTGAATATGGGTGAGGGCAAGCAGACCATCGAAGCGTGGATTACGCACTGGCTCACGGTGCTGCTACCGGGCAAACAGGCGAAGCCTAAGACCATCCAGGGGCATACCTATATCTGCGCCCACTACATCACACCCTACCTCGGCACACATCAACTGGTGAAGCTCACGGCCCAGCATATTGATGAGTGGCAGGCGATCCTACGGGCAAAAGGCTTGTCCGAGGGTACGGTAGCGAACGCTCGTAGGCGGCTCTCTGCGGCTCTTGAAGCCGCCCGTAAGCGCAAGCTGGTACCTGAGAACGTCGTGAAGCTCACCGACGCGCCGACATCTGCCGCACGACCACAGACGGTGCTTGATGAGCCGCAGATCGTGAAGCTCCTCGACAGCCTTGCCGACCATCGGCTCTATGCCTTCTATGCGCTGGCAATTGCTACCGGGATGCGTCAGGCAGAGCTATTTGGGCTGCGCTGGCCTGCTGTCAACCTGGAGGCGGGGGTGATCATCGTGCGTGAGCAGCTTCAACGTATCAAGGGGCAGGACGGGAAGCGCCAGATCCACCGTGAAAAAAGCACCAAGGGCGGCAAAGATCGTACCATCCCGATCAGCTCGGAGGTCGTCGCCTTGCTTCGCGCCCATCGCGTCCGTCAGATGCAAGAGCGGCTCATCTTGGGCGACCGCTATCACGGTGGCGATCTAGTGTTCACCTCCGAGGACGGGACGCCGCTGGAGGGTGGCGCGGTGTTACGCCAGTTCAAACGTGCCTTGGTGCGTGCTGAACTGCCCGAGGTGACATTCCACAGCCTGCGACATTCGGCAGGCTCGATCATGCTGGCCCACGGTGCCCAGCTCGAAGCCGTCAGCGATATCCTCGGCCATAGCAGCTCGGCAATCACCTCCGGAATTTACGCTCACAGCTTTGATGATGAACGACGCGACGCGGCAAATGTCGCGTCATCCGCCCTGTTCAGGAGGGCAAAATAAGATGGTAACTCCCACGGTGACACCCACGGGCATAAACGAACGCGGTACCCCTCATCAGGATACCGCGTTAGAAAGCGGAGCGGGCGACGCGATTCGAACGCGCGACCATCTGCTTGGAAGGCAGACGCTCTACCACTGAGCTACGCCCGCGTGCCGCGAATGTACCATATCTGCGACCGAAGCGCAAATCGGGCGCGGCTACGGCGCTTCGCTAGGCCGCGTGCGGCGCTCTCTGTGAGCGATGACCGGGGCCGGATTAGCGCGATCCCCACGCGGTTGTTGGGGAGCTGCAAGGCTAGTTCGGAACCCGTCGATGATCTGGTCTATTTTGGCGGGACTCGGTAGATCGTGACGTCGCCCTGCCGGAAGGCGATGGCGAGGTCGCGGGCGAAGGCGGCGGCCGCCGGGCCGTAGATCCGCCGCTCGACCGGGCCGAGGTAGAGGTAGCGCACTTTGTAGCGATCAAGTATGGCCTGGGCCGCCGCGCCGTCGGTGGCCTTGTAGATCGCTGAGATGTCGCGCTCGCGGGTGGCGATCTCACTCTGCTGCGCTGGGTAGCCGCTGCGCCAGACCCGCTCGTGCCCGTCCATCCAGCCGAGTACGGTCTGCGCTCCGCTGATGGCGGCGGTTCGGCTGACTTCCTCGTAGTCGCAGTTGCAGAATCCGGTGAGGACGACATCCTGCGGGGCGACGTTGGCGGATATCCAGCGGGCGGCGGCTAGCTCGGCGGGGTGCGCGCGGGCCAGCAGGGCGAGCCCGTCGAGGGTGCGCTCGGCGGGTAGCCAGGGCTCGGCCCAGCCCAGCAGGCCGATGGGGTAGGTTAGGGCACCGGCCAGGAGCAGGGTGGCCGGAGTCGCCCAGAGCCAGGTTTGCCAGCGCCAGCGGTCGGCCCGCAGGCTGGCCCAGGTGGCGTAGGCCGCCACAATACCTAGCAGTATCCACGCCTGGTAGTAGAACTTGAAGACTGTGATCATCCGGCTCATCTGGCCATCCATGTGGTCGCGGATGTAGACGACCTCGGGTACCAGCAGGATCAGGCAGCCGACGGCGGCGGCCCATGCGGCGAGGGCTTCGCCGGGGGCGGCGGATCGCGCCCAGGCGCGCACGGCCAGCAGGGTCGCTAGGGGTATGAGGAAGAGCAGCGGGAATCCGAGCAGCGGGCCGGTCGGCGCGGAGATACACAATATGATATATATGTTTCGTTCGGCGGGGCCGTAGCTCCCCCCGCGCTTCCCCGCTGACAGAAAGGCACAGAGCATGATCAGGAAGAGGCCGAAGATGATCAGGAAGCTGTGGATCTGGGTGTGATTCTGGGCGAGGCCCAGGGCTGCGGCGAGGCGACCGATGATTGGCATGTCGGCGATTGCTCCGGCGACTGGGGTGGCCGGCGGGCGGAAGGTGAGCAGGAAGGGCATGGCGGTCAGCAGGGCCGCGCCGATGAGTGCCGCCAAGCTCAGCGCGTAGGCCCGCCAGGTGCAGCCGGGGCCGGCGCGCAGCCCGAGCGCCAGGGCGCCCGCGCCGAGTAGCGCGTAGGTCGGCACATCCCACGAGTTGATGCAGTAGAGGCAGCCGATGATCATGCCGTAGCCGGCCGAGTGGAGCCGTACAGGGGAAGGCCACGCGCTTCTCTGTGCCCTTCTTATGAGCGCTAGGGCTACCGCCAGCGCCAGTAGGTCGAAGGGCATGGCCAGGATGTGCGGGTGCAGGTCGCCTAGGTAGAGGCTGAAGGCGGGGAACTCGGTGATTGCGTAGCGCCGCTCGACCCCGCCGATGGGCAGGGATACGTCATCGTAGAGCGCCCGCGAGGGTGTGAACCAGTCGAATGAGGGCGCGGCGGCGGGGGTGATCATGGTGAAGGGCGGGCCGTCCCAGCTCGGTGGCGTCGGGTGGCTCAGCTCGATGCGGTCGGCCCCGGCGAGGCGCTGGGCTAGGGTGGAGGCTAACTGCCCGGCGTCGAGGGCGCGCATCAGAGGCGAGCCGATGATCATCTGGAGGGCGCTGGCCTGGCTGCCGATGCCCAGGCAGCCGAGTAGGGCGAGCATGGCGACCCCGACGCGCGCCGGGCGACGGGGTCGGCTTTCCGTTGGGCCGGGGCTTAGGGCGACGAGGGCGTGGGCCGCGTAGGCCACGCCTACCACGGTGAGGGCAACCACCATGGCGAAGCCGAGATTGAAGGCGAGGGCGGGTGCCGCGTCGGTAAGCAGGGCCAGGGCGGCGATAAGCACATAGCCGAGGTAGTAGTAGTTCAGGCTGAACCCGGCGAACCAGGGGTCAAGCGGCGGGAAATGGTCGTAGCGCAGCACCGCGCTGAGGATGGCGATCTCCATCGGCTTTTCGGTGCCGGTGATGGCCGGGCCGACCGCGCCGTGCCAGCGTAGCCAGATGCCGATAAACAGCCCGCCGAGGAAGAGTAGTTCGTAGGCGAGGACTCCGTCCAGCCAGGCTGGGCGAGTCATACCGGTGTCTTTTTTGGAGCGGGATAAGCCCGCGCTGCGCCGCTCCCGAGTTAGCCATGCGACGGCGGCGATGATCAGGGCCGCGCCGATCACCGACGGCAGGCCGAAGGGCGCGATGCCGACGATGGCGAGGATCCAGGCCACCCAGGCGACGAGCAGCAGGCCAAAGGTTTTCGCTAGGGGGTAGCCGGCCAGGGGCAGGCCGCGTAGCAGTCGGGCGCTGAGGGGCCAGGCGGCCATGCCGACGATCTGGGCGGCCAGCCACCAGCGCCAGATCAGCGGCTCGCCTACGAAGGCGCGTAGATCCAGCAGCCACGGGTAGACGATGACCGGGTAGGTCGCCCAGATCCAGGCTATGCCCGTGCCGACCAGGGCGGAGCTGACTACCGCGCGGCGGCGCGGTGTGCCGGCAAGGGTCAGGATTACCGCGAGCAGGGTCGGCATGCTGGCGAGCGCGAGCCAGGCGAAAAGCGGTGGCCAGCGCGGATCGCGCGACACCGGGGCCAGCGCGATTGCGGCGAGGGCCATGCCCAGGTCGCGCCCGCCGATGCGGGCCGACGGGTTGGCGGTGATGGTCAACTCGGCCCAGCCTAGCTCGTCCGGGTGCGCCGGGACAAGCATGGCGTAGCGGCGCAACTGCGGCGTGTCGCCGCCGGGCGGCAACTCGACCGGGGCCGCACCGCCGAGGGCGACGCGCACGCGGGCACCGGGGGCCACGGCGCCGCGTAGCACGAGGGTGCCGGGCAATCCTCCGGCGGGCAGCGCCACACGGGCATGCGGGCCGCTCCAGCGTATCGTGTCCTCGGGCGTGTAGAATCCGGCCAGTCGATCTGCGCCGACCAGATCCACCGGGCGCAGCCGGATCGCCCCGGACGCCTGCCAGAGCAGGATGGCGGCCAGGGCGGGGATCAGCAGAATAATGATGTCAACGCGAAGGCGCATCATGGTTGCAGATTGCTGATCGCAGTTATCGCCTCCTCGCCTCCTCGCACGAATATTCGATACGTTAGGTGCGATCACCCAATTCAACGTCTTTTGGGCGCAGCATCTACGGCGTCACCGCCATCCCGCCGAACTGCACGCCGACGGCACGCTCGTCGGTCTGGCGTGCATCTTCGGCGGCGGGTACCCACGGGTCGCTGGTGATCCGCAGCAGCAGGGTGCCGCCGGGGTCGGGTGGCAGGGTCGCGGGATCGAGGCGCACGACGTACTCGGCAGGCGCGGCTCCCACCGGCTGGCAGCCGAGATCTATGGCGGCGTCGGGCACGGCGGGCCAGACGCCATGCTCGGGCTGGGCGCTGAGGCACACGCTGGCCGGGCCGAGACGACTCGGCCGCGCCCCGGCGGCCAGGGTCAGGCGTACGGTTTGCGGGGCGACGTTGGCGGGCCAGGCTAGGCGCAGCCGGGCGTCGCCGTTCGTCCAGGCGTAGCTGCTACCGTCGGTGCGCGTTTCGGGCCGGTAGAATCCGCCCACCTGGGCGGCGAAGTCGGCGGGAGCCAGGGGCGCGGGCGCGGTGCCCAGCGTGCCAGGGGTCGTCGGCAGCGCCCGGTAGATCTGGAAGGGCAGGTTGAGTCGTGAGACGTTGCGCGGCTTCTGGTCGGTGAGTTGCTCGAACTCGGGGATGTCGAGGGCGAATCCGCCGGCCGGCTCCAGCCGGTAGCCCGGCAAGGCGAAGCTGCCTCCGCTGGCGCTAAGCAGCAGGTAGACCTGGCGGCCCTGCGTCTGCCAGCGGGCCACCTCGGCGGCGAGGTCGGCGGCGTAGGCTCCCGGACGGCTGCTCTTCACCGTGAAGGCGTCGATGCCGTAGATAAAGCGCAGGGGCGTCGCCACTAGGTCGGGCACATCGCGGGCCTCCGCGTAGATCGGCCCGCCGCCGCGCATCAGCAGCACGTCGCGCCCCGGCGTAAACTGGGCCGCCGCCGCGTCGAGTTGGGCCAGCGCCCCGGCGTACTCCACGTGGCGGTAGATCGGCTGGTTGGTGACGATGAAGAAGATCACCAGCAGCCCGGTGAAGCCGGTGGCAAGAAACATCGGCCAGCGATGCGCGACCATCGGCCAGCTGCGACTGCCGGTTGTCGGTGGCATGTTCCCGCTTCCCTTCCGCGCGAGCGCTGCCAGCGCGTACGCCATCCCCAGGCTAAAGGCCGGGTAGGTGATCGGCACAAAGCGGCGCAGGATGTAGATGTAGGTCTGGTCGGAGGTACCGTAGGTCTGATCCACAAAGTAGGAGGTGCCGACAAAGGCGATGGTTAGGAAGAGCCAGGAGGCGCGGGTGATCCCGTGACGCCACCAGAGGGCGTAGCCGACGATGCCGAGCAGCACGCCGAGGGGCGAGAGGTACCAGCCCACGCGCACCAGATTTGCTAGGGGGATGATGTACTTGGCGTTGATCGGCGCGGGCGTCGAGGTCAGCGTGGCCGGGTTGACCATCAGCTGCTGCCACCAGTTCATGCGGGCGTACTCGTTGTACCAGAGCTTGACCGACAGCCGGATGGGCGCGCCGACGTAGCCCTGGAGCCGCAGCCAGTTCATGGTCTGGTTGGAGAAGGGGCCGCGCCAGGGGCCGCGCTCGGCGCTCAGGCGCGTGCGCTGGGACTGGGATGCCGTCATGTCGGGCTGGGCCAGCCAGTAGGGGCCGGGTCGCAGCATCACGCCAGCCAGGTTGTGGGCCTCGTCGGCGGTCATACGCCCGGCGCGCACGTCGCCCGCCACCACGGCGGGGTCGCGGGTGAGCGGATCGCCCCAGCCGCCTCGGGTGTTGAACAGGAGGTCGGCGTCAATGATCTCGGGGCGCACCAGGTAGGCGTAGCCCGCGATCAGCAATACGGTCGCCGCGACCGCACGCAGCAGCAGGGTGCGCCGGGCGAACAGGGCCGTCTCGAATCGGCGCAGCAGATCGCTCTTCCAGCGCAGAGCCAGCAGTCCGGCGGTGGTCACGGCCAGACCGCCCAGCTCAAGGGCCAAGCGGGCGGGCCGGGCCAGCGCACTGTGGGCCAGGTAGTCGGCGCGCAGCGTATCGGTGAGCAAAGGCAGACTGAGCAGCGAGATGATCGCCCAGTCCATCAGTCGGTCGTGGCCGGTATCAAAGAGGTAGGCCCGCGCGATCAGGGTCAGGTGTAGCCCGGCGTGCAACAGCATTGCGCCCAAACCAAGGGTCAGCAGCGTCTGCGGGCGACCCCAGCGTCGGCTCACCCCGCAGTAAACGAGGTAGGCCAGCACCGGCCCGAGCAGGAAGAAGTCGAGCCGGGCCAGGGCCACCTGCCCGATTGCGACCCCGGCCATGACCGCGTACAGGGTCGAAGGCGCTGGCGCTCGACGAGTTGCCTCAGCCTCGATCCCGCGAATGCCAGATGCTTCGGCCATTTCCATTTTGGCGAAGAAGTACAGCCCGGCCCAGATCAGGAACTGCGCCGTGGTCTCGGCGGTAGAGTAGCGGGCGAACCAGACCTGGGCACCGTTGAGGGCCAGGAACAGGAAGGCCAGCGCGCCGACCCACGGCCCGGCCAGGCGTCGCCCGAGCATGCCCACGCTCCAGGCACCAAGCACGGCCAGCAGGCCGGGGGCGAACAGGCCCAACTGCGGTCCGCCGACGGCGGCCAGCAGGCCGATCCAAGCCGGCAGCAGGTGCAGGCCCTGGGGGATCACCCGGCCCGCGTCGACCTCGCCCTCGTAGACGAAGAAGCCGGCCGCCCGCAGTTTTGTGGCGATGTAGCGATCCTTGGGCTGGCCAATCATGAAGTTCGAGAGCGCCTGTCTGGCCGGGCCAGCGATGGCTGGGTCAGCCGACTCCGCATCGCGGCCGATCTCGGCCAGCAGCGGGTCGCTCTGTGCCAGCGCGCCGGTGCGGGCGATCGCCAGGCCGGTGTTGGCGTACACCCCGGCGTCGCGCACGCCCAGCACCACCTCGAAGGGCCGACTGGCGAGGACGAGGGCGATCATGCCGATCAGCGCGAAGCCAATGATCTCGGCGCGGGATGTTTTTCGGGGCAGGGCAGGCCCGCCCCGAATCCCTCCCATACGCAGCCCCGCCGCGCACCCGGCCAGGGTGATCGCCAGGTGCAGCCAGAGGCTAAAGACGCCGAGCTCGGCCAGGAGCAGGGCCAGCCAGCCGCTCCAGAGCGCCGAGATCGCCACCCGCTCGTAGTGGCGCTCCAGCAGGTCGGCGGGCACGGCGCGCAGCGCACGGCCAACCACCCACCCGGGGAGGTAGAGCAGCGGCAGCGCGGCCACCAGGGTAAGAAGCACAGATTGCATACGGGCCATATTGTACCAGCAGCCGGGCCACTGCCCCGCAGCCGGGTGCGCCTGCGCCTGAGGGCTTTCTGATGCGATCCTGAGCGTGGTTGCGCCCAAACCCATTTCTGGTACAATCAGCCGAACCTGCGTCGTGTTGCGGGTTGTCGGGTTGAGCGAATCTCACATGCAACATGTGATCTGAGGTGTTCATGGCGCGATCCGCATCGAAGTCGGCGCTGCCGCAGTCTCGCGGTCGGGGCGCATCCCTGGCGGCCCTGCGCATCGACGACCTGCGGCCTTATCTTTTGCTGGCCCTGCTGACGATCATGGTGTTCACGGCGGTCTATGCGGTGCGGCCGGTGGTGCGGATCGACATAGGCGGCGACGATGACTCGGCCTTTCTTCAGGGATTCAACGGTCGTGAGATCGACGCCGATGGGGCCAGCGAGGTCTTCCCCTGGGCGCGTGGGCAGCAGTCGCTCACGCTGCCCGGCCACCGCCGGGGGGTCTGGATCGCTACGCTGCGCGCCGCACCCGGCCAGCCCCCCGATATTCTGCGCGAGGCCGCCGTCGCGGTGAATGATCTGCGCGTCGATATGCCCCGCCACACCGCCCATACCCTGCTCGCTGAACTGCCCCCCGACCTCGCCGCCGCCCCCAGCCTGACCTTCAGCCTAGTCTCACCGCTGGTCGGCGGGGCGCTGCCGCCCAAAGATATTGTCGCCGAGATTGTCCTCGCCCCGGCCCGCACCTACCGCTGGAGTACTGGCGAGAGCAGCATCATGCTGCCGGGCCTCGGGCGCGGTGCCTGGGCGGCTGAGTTGAGCGTGGTGACGGCGCACCCGGACGGCCAGCCCGTCGGTGCGCGCATCCTGGCAAACGGCGTGGCCCTGGCCAGCCTGCCCGACAGCCCGGCCCCCCGGCGCGTGTGCCTGCTGGTGCCGCCCGCCGCCCTGAGCGACGGCAGCCTGACGCTCGATATTCGATCAAATACCTACAGCGACCCGCGACCGCTGGGGATATTCCTCTCCAGCGTGGCGGTGACGCCGGTGGGCGGCGGGCTGGGCGCGGCGCTGCCGCCCTTGGCCGGACTCGGCCAGGCCATGGTGGTGGTGCTTGGCATGTACGCCAGCCTGCGCCTGGCCCTCGGCGGGGCCGCTGCCCGCGCAGGCGGACGCGGCCCGTCGCCGGTGACGTGGGCAGTGATCGGCGTGTCGGCGGCGCTGCTGCTGGGCGGCTGGGCGCTGGGCGTGCAGCGCTTCCCAAGCAGCTTTATGCTGCCCCGGTTAGCCTGGTTGGCCGCATGGAGCGTCCTGCTCACCCTGGCCGCGCGCCCGGTTACCACGTGGCTCTTCCGGGTCTGCGGCATAAATGTGGATCCGCGCTCCGGCTTCGTCAGCCTGCTGCTGGTCGTCGTCCTGGTCGGCTACTGGCTGAAGGCCGTGGGGATGCTCTACCCCTACTTTGTGGCCATCGACGTACACTGGCACATGGAGCGGGTGCGCTGGATCTTGCAGGGCCAACTGCCCACGCTCTACGGGGTCAACAGCCCGCTGAACGAGTCGACCATGCCGACGGCTGAGTGGGGTGCCAACCGCCCGGTGATCCCCTACTCGCCCTGGTATCACATCTTCGCCACGCTTTTCGCCCTCACGCCGATGTCGATGGAACTGGCGGCGAACATGTTCAGCCTGCTGCTCGACGCCAGCCGGCCCATCCTGATCGCCGTGATCGCCCGCAAGGCCGGGCTGGGCGCGCGCGGCACTCTGATCGCCGCAATTACCTACGCCGCGCTGCCGGTCGGCTTTATGCTGCACTCCTGGGGCAACGTGCCCACCGCCTTCGGACTCTGGCTCACGCTGCTCGTCCACACCCTGATCATCGGCCTGTGGGATCGCCTCGGCCAGCGCGGGCCGACTGTGGCGATCTCGCTGCTGCTGCTGGCCACCTTCCTGATCTACACGGTCACCGGCGTATTTATGGGCGTGTTCCTGGTCACCCTCACCGCCATAGTTTGGCTGAACGCGCTGCGCGGCGGGGTTTGGGCCGACCTGCGTAGCGGCCTGCGCCCGCTCTGGGTCGCCGCCGGTGTGGCCATCGCCCTCGCGCTGATCATCTACTACGGCCAGTACCTCCCGTCGATGATCGCGCGCACGCTGCCCTATATGGAGACGGTCTTCACCAGGGGGCCGGAGAGTGTTGGCGTGGAGCGACCGCCCTTCATGGCCTATCTGCTCGGCTTCATCCCGCACCTCGACTACCGGATCTGGCCGGGCGACTACCTGTTTTACGGGATCGGCATCCCGATGCTCTTCACTGTGCCGGGCTTCATCGCCCTGCGCCGTCGGCCCCTGGCCTGGATCGTGCTGGCCACCTGGATGAGCGTGGCCGTACTCTTTATGTTCGCTGGCTACCGCATCTCGATGGTCGACAAGCAGATCTTCTACATGCTGCCGGCGATGTGCGTCTGCTGGGCGGTCTACGCGGATCGGATCTGGCAGCGCGGGCGCTGGGGCCGGGCGCTGATCGTCGCCATCCTCGCCCTCACCCTCGCCACCGCTCTCGACCAGTGGGTGCTGCGGATCGTCACCTCGCCGGTAAGCGGGTAGAAACTCCTAGTACGACCGTTGTAGTTGCCTCCGTCGAAGCCCCTCCGAGCCTCCCCGCCGGGAAGACGACAAGCGCGCCTGCAGCGCGCATCGACAGAAGAAAAAGACGACATCATGACGAACCCTCGCGCCGAGGGGCGCTTCCCCCGCCTGGCGCTCGCGGCCCTGCTGCTGGTCTTCAGCGCGGCGCTGATCGTCGCCGGGGCCTTTAAGTACGCGCGCTGGGGCCAGGGCTTCGATATGGTGGACTTCCACCTGCCGATCTGGGGCACGCTCCACGGGCGGTTCCTGCTGGTCTCGCGCTACAACTTCACCGACACGTTTATGGGCCTAGACGTGGCCCTGGGCTTCCTGCCGGCCATCCCCTTCTACGCGGTCGCGCCCTCGGCCTACACACTGGTGGCGGTGCAGGTGCTGCTGCTGGCCTCGGCGGCCATCCCGGTCTACCTGATCGCCGCGCGCCGCTTCGGCAGCGGCTGGGCCGGCGTGGCCTTCGCCGCCGCCTACATGCTCTACCCGCCCACGCAGTTCATGGCCATGGCCGGGCCGTTTCAGCCGCGCATCCCGGCCCTGGTGCTCTTCTTCTGGGCCTTCTACTTCCTAGAGCGCGAGCAGCTCTGGCCCTACTTGGCCACGCTCTTCCTGGCCATGCTCGCCCGCACCGACGCGGCCCTCGTGGTGGTGGCCTTCGGCATGGTCGCCGCCCTGCGCCGCGCCCGCTGGCCGTTTGCGGCCTGGCCCATGCTGGTCGGCCTGATCTATTTCTACGTGGCGCTCACGTACATCACGCCGCTGTTCTACAACGCCGGATTCCACCCGGCGAAGGTCGCGGTGCCCTTCGACCTCAGCCGCGATTATAACGATATGTGGCCCTGCGGGCTGAGTCCGCAGGCGTGCTACTACCTGCACCTGGGTGGCAGCCTGCCCGAGATTGCCAAGAACATCATCACCCACCCGGTGCAGATCTTCTTCTTCGTGTTCCAGCCAGGCAAGCTACAGTATCTGGCTCTGATGCTGGGCGCGCTGATCTTCCTGCCGGTCTTCGCCCCACGCGAGTTGCTGCTGGCCGCGCCGATCCTGGGGATCAACCTGCTCTCCAACCGGGTCTTCCAATATGTGATCACCGAGCAGTATCAGATCCTGGTCATCCCCGGCCTGGTGATCGCGGCGATCTACGGCGGGGCGTGGGTCTGGGAAAAGGGAGGGAGTCTGAGCGCGGGCGTTGTCCGCGCTCAAACGCTCCCCCCGGCGCTGGTCGCCCTGGTGCTGATCATCGGCCTGCTAAACATCCCGCTGAAGAACCCAGCCGTCTCGGCCTTCCGCAACCCCGAGGCGGCGGCGCGGGTGGCGATTATGGAGCGCATGCGCCAGGAGATCCCGCCCGACGCGGTGGTGGCGGCGACCTCGTTCCTGGCCCCGCACCTGCTGCCGCGCAGGCTTTACTACATCCCCGGCGGCAAGATGCACCACCAGATCGATGAGGCGGCCTACGCCTTTATCGACACGCGGGCCAGCGCCATCCAGGGCACCGGCGTCGTCGCTGCGCTGCGCGCCAACCCGCGCTGGCAGGTTGTGGACGAGCAGGATGATCTGGTACTCTTTCATAACGTGGGCGCGCCGTAGGAGCGCTTGTAGACCACGAACGTGCGCGCACTCAACACGCATCCGCCATGCCCGACCAGACACCCCGCACCTAATGATTACCACGGTATCCTAAGCCACCCCGGCAGCGCGGGCGTGCTGCTGCTGCCCGCCGATGTGGCCGCCACCCTGCCCGGTCGCCCCACCGGCCTTAGCCCCGAGCAGCGCGAGGCCCTCGCCGCGCTCACGCCGCGCCTTCACGAGCTATGTGCCGAACTGGATGGCTACGGCCTACCGCCCGCCATCGAACACGGCGACTTCTGGGCCGGTCAGATCATCGCCGGCCCGCAGGGGTTCACCTTCCTCGACTGGTCAGACAGCTCGATCTCCCACCCCTTCTTTAGCCTGCTGCTCTTCCTGATCGAAATCGAGGATCACTTCCTAAAAATGTTCTGGTAGTGTGTGAAAAGGCTACGGGTACAACGCTGAATCAGCCAGACGGGGAAGCAACTGCTTCCCCGTCTGGCTGATTCCCGTCGTCTCACCTATGTTGTGGCCTGGCGCTTGATCGGTCGCTTGCGCTCCGACTTGCGGGTGAGGCCAACGAGGGAGATGGCGGCCGAGTCCGGGCCATACTGGGCAACCACATGGGCGCGTGCACCGACGACTGCGTCATGGTAGGTGTGAGTGGTTTCAGCTCGGATAGCACGAGCCTGGGCGAGGGCCACCTCTGCCTCTTTCTCGGCCTGCTCAGCCTGAGTCAGTGTCGCTTGGAGCTGCATGAGCTGCGTGGAGCTGTAGGCCGGGTTGAGTGGCTGATAGTCGATCATACCCTGAAGCGCTTTGACGGTCTCGTGGTCGGCGGTGAGGGTAACGTGAGGAACCGCGATGGTGCGTCGGGCCATGGATGGATCCTTTCTGAGGTATACGCCGGCTGTGTCGCCCAAATTGGCGCACCTGCGTATTGTACATATCCCATGCACAAAAATGTAACCAACCTACGCGGCTGCGATCCTCATCTACGCGGCTGCGATCCTCGCCTACGCGGCTGCGATCCTCGCCTACGCGGCTGCGATCCTCGCCTACGCGGCTGCGATCCTCACCTACGCGGCTGCGATCCTCACCTACGCGGCTGCGATCCTCACCTACGCGGCTGCGATCCTCGCCTACGCAGGCGCGATCCTCTCTGCGGTTGTGCTGATGTGCGTGCATAACAATGTGGCACACCCACATATGTGCGTGGTATGGTAGGAGCATGAGGTACATGCTATAGTGTGGCCTGATGCCAACTCGTATAGACCTACAGAGGAGTACCCAATGGCGGAGATCGTCAAAGCCGGAGCCTTTGCGACCGAGGGTGAGCGACGTGCTGCCGGTGAACTCGCGAACCTCCCCGCCGATTGGATCGTCATCTGCAATAAAGTGCTGCCTACCGCCAACGGACGCACCTTTGAGATTGATTTTATCGTCATTGGCAAGCGTCACGTCTTTTTGATTGATGAGAAATCGTGGTATGGGCAGATTCGTGGCAGTGATCAGATCTGGGTGCGGGCTGATGGGGCATCGGTAAGTAGTCCGCTGAATAAGGTTGACTATATCGCTGGCATCTTGGCCGAACACGTACGCATACGAGTTCCGGCGCTCA
>CAISPW010000255.1 GCA_903887465.1 uncultured Oscillochloris sp.
AACGCGGCCTATAACCAAATTGCGAACGTAGCGCCTGATGCCTTCGGGCCAGGGCGTAGGGGCTGTGTAGTCCAGCCTGTCAGGATTGCCCTGCCAAACCGGAAGCAAGCGTCATAAAACGCTATGCTTTTGGATACTATGTGGCGTCAGAAAGCTGCGCCCTTATGCTAATCCTGTGCTACAATAGCTTTCATTTTAATGAAAATCAACCGGCATTATTTAGATAAGGATGTCAAGGATAACCCATATGGATAGCATCGAGGCTATGGATCGGGAAGTGATTATCGAGCGGGCCGAGGCGGTGCGATTTTGGCTGCTTGGACTGAAATTATCGACTCGGGCGATGAGTGCCATTCAGCGCGAGCTTGGCGCGATCATCGCGGATGATCCCGGCGGGTATATCAATGGGCAGCGCCCGCTCGCGGGTCTGACCATCGCCGCGTTTAGCGCCGAGCTGTACCGGCCAAACGGCGGTGCCGTAGGGCGGGTAAAGAGTGTGGGCGAGGTGGTGTTGAGCGAGTTGCGGGCCGCGATACCGGCAACAACTACGAGCGCGCCTCGTCCGCCGGCACCGCCGCCGACGCCCGCGCTTAGCGCGCCTGAAATCGTCGCCGCGCCGCCGACGCCCGCGCTTAGCGCGCCTGAAATCGTCGCCGCGCCGCCGACGCCCGCGCTTAGCGTGCCTGAAATCGTCGCCGCGCCGCCGACGCCCGCGCTTAGCGTGCCTGAAATCGTTGCCGCGCCGCCGACGCCCGCGCTTAGCGTGCCTGAAATCGTTGCCGCGCCGCCGACGCCCGCGCTTAGCGTGCCTGAAATCGTCGCCGCACCCGTTGAGAGTCCGGCACAGGCGGATGTCGAGCCGCCGGTACGCCGTGGGCCGGGCCGTCCTAAAGGCTCGACCAAGGCCGCGCAAAACGGGACTGCGGATGTCGAGCCGCTGGTGCGCCGTGGGCCGGGCCGTCCTAAAGGCTCGGCCAAGGCCGCGCAAAACGGGACTGCGGATGCCCAAACCGCTCTCGCCGCGCCGGTCAGCGCCGAACTGTCGCCAGCGGTGGAGAAGCCGCGCCGTGGACGCCCGCGCCGGGTGGACGCGCCGCCTGCAGCGAACATCGATGCCCCCAAGATCTTGGCGGCGCATACGGTGGTGAGCATCATGCCAGAGGCCCGTGAGTTGGCACCTACGCCCGCTGAATTCCACAGCGTGCAGGCTGCGCACGAGAGTGACGATCCGATGCTGAGTCAGATCGTCCGGCTCTGGCCTGCCCTGCACCCGCACGCGCGGCGCGCGGTGGTGATGTACGCAAGCGCGCTCTGGGCCGAGGTCACCCGCAAGGGGTAGCCGGCGCAGGTCAATCGCTGCACGCCGAAGGCATCTGAGCCGAAATGATGACGACCGCCCCGCTTGAAGATCTGCTGGATCGCGCCATCGCGGCCCGCGCCGGGCTGCTCGATACGCCGCACCATGGCGCGCTCCGGCTATTCACCGGCTTCGCGGAGGGCTGCCCGCAACTGGTGATTGACCTGTACGCCGCCACCGCCGTGCTACATAACTACGCCGACTCGCCTGCCGAGGGGCTGCCGCTGGCGGAGCGGGGTCTGTGCGCGGTGCAGGCGCGGCTGCCCTGGGTGAGCGCCTGCGTGCTGAAGACGCGCCACGCCGAGACGCCTGAGGGCCAGCGCGGCACCCTGATCGTCGGCGACCGACCGGCCCGGCGTATCCGCGAGCACGGGGTCTGGTATGCGCTAGACCTGGTGATGAACCGTGACGCCAGCTTCTACCTGGACACGCGCGGCCTGCGGGCCTGGCTGATCGCGCACATGCGCGGCCTGTCGCTGCTGAATACCTTCGCCTATACCGGCAGCCTGGGGGTGGCCGCCATGGCCGGCGGGGCCAGCCGGGTGGTGCAACTCGACCTCAGTCGGCGCTTTCTGAACTTGGCCAAGGACTCGTACACGCTCAACGGGATGCCGATTATGAAGGCCGATGTTCTCTCCGGCGACTTCTGGCCGCTGGTGGGTCGGCTGAAGCGCGCAGGCGAGCGCTTCGACTGTGTGATCCTCGATCCGCCCATGTTCGCAGCCACCGAGAACGGCGTTGTCGATCTAGCGAGCAACTATGCCCGCCTGATCAACAAGCTGCGCCCGCTGGTGGCCAGCGGCGGGCGAATCGTAGCGATCAACAACGCCCTCTTTCTCAGCGGGGCCGCGTATATGCAGATCCTCGAATCGATCTGCCAGGACGGCTACGTGCGGCTGGCCGAGCGCATCGATGTGCCTGAGGACTGCACGGGCTACGCACACACCCGCGTCGGCTCGCCCGTCAGCGACCCGGTACCCTTCAATCACGCCACGAAAATCGCCGTGCTTGAGGTGCGGCATAAGTAAGGTTCCACGGTCGCCACGCACGCCTGACTCTACGATCTCGGAAGGTCGCCTGCGCAGCCTGGGTCAGGCCGCGCAGGCGACCTTCCGAGATCAAAGCGGGCGACTGGGCAGGTAGCCTCGATCGCGCAACTCGGCGATGAAGCGGGCGTAGGGCGCATCGTAGCGGGCCGCGTCTGGGCGGGGGTATACCTCGGTGCGGGCGTGGCTCATGGCGCAGGTGGCGACGCCTAGGCCGGGGTGGATGTGCGCGGCGGCGGCCAGGACGGCGGCACCGAAGGCGGCCTCGACCTCGCGGGGTACGATCAAGGGGCGGCCCAGCACGTCGGCGCGGATCTGGAGCCAGGCCGGGCTGCGCGCCCCCCCCCCGGCCGTGCGGATCGGTCCCGCGACCATGTAGCCTAGCCCCTCTAGCTCCGCGTAGGCCAGACGCTCCAGGAAGGCTACCCCTTCGAGGATTGCGGTATACTCGGCCTCGCGGTCATGGCCCGCGCCGAGCAGGAAGCCCTCGGCGGCGGGGGCAATGAAGGGGAAGCGTTCGCCGCTGCCCTGGAGCGGATAGCAGATCGCGCCGCCCGGCGTGATCGCAGCGGCCCGCGTATCGAGGGCGGCCAGGTCGGCACCGGGGAAGCGGGTGGCCAGGGCGGCCCCGCCGGTGTTGCTGGCCGCCCCCGGCAGCCAGTGGCCGTCGGGGTGACGGTGGGCATACACGCGGCCCTGCGGGTCACGCGGGAGCGTGGCGCTAACGCCCTTGAGGACCAAGGTGGTGCCGAGGACGCTAAGCCACTGGCCGGGCGCGGCGGCCCCGCCCGCGATCTGGGCGGCGCAGCCGTCGCTCATGCCGGCGGCGATGATCGTCGTGGGCGGCAGGCCGGTGGCCCCGGCGGCGGCGGGCGACACCTGGGCGATCACACTGGCCGGGGCGACGACGCGGGGCAGCTTGGCCAGAGGCAGATCGAGGGCGGCCAAAATCTCCTCGGGCCAGCGCAGGTTTAGCAGATCGTAGCCGCTCTTGAGGGCGTGGCTCCAGTCGCTCACCCCGTAGTCGCCGCTGAGCCGACCGACGATCAGGTCGGCGGCGTGGGCCACGTGCGCGGCGGCGGCCAGTTGATCGGGGGCGTGACGGCGCAGCCAGAGCAGCTTGGGCAGGCCAAAGGAGGCGTCGAAGCGGTAGCCGAGGCGGGCGCAGAGCGTGGCGGCGGCCAGATTCAGCTCGGCGGCCTCGGCGGTGGCCCGGCGGTCGCGGTACATGATCGCCGGGCCAACCGGACGGCCTGCCGGGTTGAGCAGGCAGATCGTGCCCGAGGTCGCGGTGACGGCGAGGGCGGCGATATCTGCGGCCTCGGAGCCGAGGCTGGCCGTGACGGCGCGCAGCCCGGCGGCGGCGGCGGCCCACCAGTCGTCGGGGCGCTGTTCGGCCCGCCCGCCGGGGCCGGACTGCGTCTCCAGGGGCACCGCAGTGCGCGCATGCACCGCACCTTGGGCGTCGGCCACCAGCACGCGCACGCCCTGGGTGCCCACGTCGATCCCGGCGAAGAGCGGGGCGATGCCACGTGTTACCATGGTGTAGATGACCCTCTATAGTAATGTGATGGGGAAGGCTGGGGAGCGCGAAACCCTCCCCATATCCCCCTCCATGATATATGTACCGCAAAAGTCACGCTGCCAGCCCAAGCGCCCGGCCCGTAAACGGGCGGGCGAGGTCTGCGACGGCCGCTGAAGCGGCCTCAGACAGGCCGCTTCAGCAGCGGGATCGGCTGGTTCACGCTGGATGAGCTACCCGCGACGCTCTCGCTGGTGAGCCAGGAGGATGTGCGGGTGTTTCAACTCTCGATAATCGCCAGCCCCAGGTCGCGTACCTCATAGATCCGCAGTTGGTCGCGCCAGAGGCTGGCGTCGGCCAGGATGATGATCTGGCCGCTGCGCCGCTCGATCCGGCTGATGTGAACTTCTAGGCGCATCACCCCGGCGCTGGGCAGGATCTGGCCCCGGTACTTCCAGACGGTGCGCTGGCCCACCGGCGCGGAGAAGTGCGGCGAGCGCAGCTCGCGGCCTAGCCCGGTATGCAGCGCGTAAACCTGCATGGCCTCCAGAATCGCCTCCACCCCCAGCGACCCCGGCATCACCGGGTCGCTGTGGAAGTGGCAGGGAAAGAACCAGCTCGCCGGGTCTACCCGCTTCTCGGCGTAGATGTAGCCCGCGCCGTGCTGGCCGCCCTGCGGGATGACCAGGGCGCGGTCGAGCAGGCCAAGCTGACCACCGGCCAGACGCTCGTGGATGCGGCCGGGTCGGGCGCAGAAGAGCGGAGATTCGTCGCCGCGCAGGTCGATCTGCACGCCGCCCGCCGCGCCCGCCGACTCGTGCCAGGCAGGCTTGGCCCGCCCGCCGTCAAGGCCGGTCTGGTTGGCCAGTACCGGCGCGCTGAAGTAGCCGAAGGCCGCATCGCCGACATAGAAGTCGGCACCGTCGAGGGCCAGGGCGAAGTCAAACTTCTGGATGATGATCCCCGAGATCGCGTTGGAGGAGGTCAGGCTGGCTCGCGCCGTGATCCGGCGGCCCCGGATATCCACCTCGCGCAGCAGGTGGCCGCTGCCGTCGAGATTGCGGAAGTAGAAATCCTGCTCGGGGTCGGTCAACGTCGTGCCGAGGGCGCTGGTGAGAAAGCCGCAGGGCTGGAGCGCGATCTCCATCAGCACGGAATACGGCGTGGTGGGGTAGCTGTTGTTGCGGCAGAACCAGGGGTTGGCAGGCACATCGTATTCAGCCACCAGATGTGCGCCAGGGACGATCTCGCCACGCTGGCCATCGAGCGAGATCACCCGGCTGATCAACTGGAGGTCGCCGTTGGGGTTGCGCGGCGCACGGCGGTGGTCGTAGATCGCGTACTCGGGGCCAAAGCAGGCAGCGATTGATCCGGTGGTGAACTGCTGGATGCGGGCCTCGTCGTAGCGCGGCGGCTGCGTGGTGGCGGGTCGATCCAGGGCGACGGGCGGGGCCACGCGCAGATCCTTCTCCACCAACTGGAGGGCCAGATCCTTGAAGCGCACCACTACCCGTCCCGCCAACATTACGTCGATGTTGGCGTAGGCGAAGGGCTGCGGCTCCAGGCCGAGGGCCGTCACTTCTAGCCGGTAGGTGAGGGTAGCGGTGATGGGCTGTACCTGGCCTCGGCAGCGCACCACCTGGGCCACGCCGGGCACCGGCTGGAAACGGGCATCAAAAGTATACGCCTGGAGGCCCAGCGCGAGCATGTAGATCTGGAGCAACTGGCTACAGCCCTCGGCCATCAGCGACCCGGCCATCACCTGATCATCCTGGAAATGGCAGGGGAAGAACCAGCTTTCGGGGGTCAGATCCTGCTCGCCAATCACCAGGCCCAAACCCCAATCGCCGCCCTGTGGGTCAATGTTCGCCACCCGGCTGAGCATGAGCATCTGGCGGGCGGGCAGGCGCAGGGAAGGATTGCGCCCGCGCTGGTCATAGCTCGGGCCGAAGCAATCCGCAATCCGCCCGGCAATCAGCAGATCCAGGTCGGCATCGCCCAGGGCGCGGCGGGCGGTGGGCAGAGGTGCGGCGAAAGTCTGGCGAATAGCCCGGCGGCGCTGGTCGAGGTCGTCACGCGAGTCAACCACGCCGCGCCCGCCATCCAGTTCGGCATCGGTGAAGAACCCGGCGCAGCCGCCATCCATCTTCAACACCATACGCTCGCCGACAAAACATTCGTAGCTAAAGAAGAAAAGCAGGGTTTCGCCACTGCGGGCAAACGAGTTAATGCGGATATCGTAGCGCAGAGTCTGGCCGTCTTTGGGCAGTTCGTCCAAGAAGGTCAGCGTGCAATCGAGCAGGCGATAGACCCGCTCGCCCCGGCAGGAAAAATCAATCCCCAAGAAGCTGATCAGCAGCAGATCGCACTGGCCGGACTCGACCGCGATGGCGAGGGGCGGCTGGCCATCGACCGAATACCACGCGGCGTGGGGAATATCGTACTCGGTGGTAACGGTAGAAGGCCGAAATTCACCGCGCTCGGCCGCGAGTTTTGTGACCCGGCTGACCAGCAGGTAGGGCGGCAGCGGCAGGCGCACCCGGCGGGCGTAACCGTCGATGGCCGCGTACTCCGGGCCGAAAACCCTGGCGATGCTGCCACCGGCAAACTCCAGGAGATCGGCGGTGTCCCAGATAGGACGATCCCCCTCACCCCCAACCCCTCTCCCACGCGGGGAGAGGGGCGTCGGATTCGCGGCCCTCACCCCCAGAGGGAGAGGGGAGCGAATCGACTCCCTCTCCCAGAGGGAGAGGGCTGGGGTGAGGGTCGGCTCCCGCAATCTCGTCGCCACAGCCAGCAACTCGGCATGGCGATGCTGGAGCAAGGCGCGATGGCTGGCGATGGTGGACGGGACAGCGGCCACGGGCGATTCCTCCAGCACGGAATACTCCTTTTCTGAAACCATCACCGTTTTCGAAACGATCACCGTAGGGGCGGCTCGCGAGCCGCCCT
>CAISPW010000256.1 GCA_903887465.1 uncultured Oscillochloris sp.
CCCAGATGAGGGGTAGGGGCGCAGCAGCCCCGGATGAGTCTAGGGTGGGGATGCATGAGGTGCTGCTGCGCCCTTACGCCAAGGATTTTCAGCCTCTCCTCCTTATTTCAGCATCACAGAGCAAAAGATGTGGGTAAAGATATGCCGCTTGCGGGGGGGCTAGGGGGGGTACGTATGCCAAGAGTGTAAAGTAAAATTGGCCGCTCTGAAACCATGTCTAAGGCCATACCGCACCGTCCACGAATAGGTCGCGAATATACGAATAGCGTACACCCCCCCCATTCGCTCATTCGCTCCCTATTCGTTGCCCTTCCGCATCATCCCCTCAATCCTCGCAATAAGCCCCTGCGCCCGCGCCACCCGATCCGCCGCCGCCGGACCAAACTGCACGAAATTGCGGTGCGCCGCCTGTGCGAACAACAACGCATCGGCGAGTCGCCCCGCATCCTTGTAGGTAATGGCGACGTTATAGCGGGTCTTCGCTGCGTTGTAGCGGTCGTTCGCTTGTTCAAAATAGCGGATCGCCTCGCGGTAGTGCGCCACCGCCTGCTCGATCTGCCCGGCATTTTTGTAGATGATGCCAAGCTGATTCTGGTATGTTGCCAATTCGTTGACTGCATCGGGTGGCGTCAGTTTAAGGGCGTCTTGGTAGAATTGCCGTGCGCTGTTCAGATGTTCCACCAGCACCGCCGCCGGATCCCCGGCCTGCCGCGCTTCCTTGAACCGTTCGTAGGCCACGAGGCCGAGTTGGCCCAGCGTCTTGCCCCTGCCGAGGTGGTCGCTTTCGGGCGTTAGCTCTAGGTCGCGCCGGTACCACGTTTCGGCCTGCGCCAAGTCACGCAGCGCGGGTACATTGCCTCCGTAGACGCGCCCCAGGTTGAAGGCACCCGTCGCAGCCCCGGCGTGATCGCCAATCCGCAGCGCCAGATCGTAGCTCTCCTGGTAACTGCCCACACACGTCGCCGCGCCCGCTTCGTGCTGGATTTCGCCCAGTTCGTGCAATGCTGCCGCCAGTGAGCGCAGCATGTTGCGCTGCCTCGCGTCCAGTTGCTCCGGCGGCAGGGCCAGCAGCGGTGCGGCCTGTTGGCGGACGTAGTCTACTTTCAGCCCTTGCAGCTTGGCAGCAGCGGCCCACTGGCGCTCCTCCATCAGCAGCCTCACGCGGTATTCCGTCACCATTGCCCACTGTGCATCCCGCCCCGGCAGCGGGCCGTCGCTCGTTGGGTCTACGAAGCTCGGCACAATCTCGTCAACCAGTGTGCGCCACTCGGCCCGCCGCCCGGTGTGGTCGTAGAGTTCGTCCAGCCCCTGCATCGCACTGGTAATTCGATGATACCACCCGTGCCGCAGCGCCAATCGTCGGGCGTGCAGCAGGTTCGCCTCCTCGGCGCGTAGTATGGCGATCACGTCTCGGTTGCCGCCTTCGTATTGGCGGTGGTAATAGTTGCCCAACTCGCCCATTGCCTCGACGTAAGCACGGGCGGGGGATTGTGGATTTTCGATTTTCGATTTTGGATTGGGGTTTGGCTTGCCGTAATGTTCTTCGTAGAGTCGCCGCAGGAACCAGGGCAGGGCGGGGTGGATGCTGTAGTAGCCACCGCCGTGCGCCGTGAGTAGCCCGATTTCGGCGGCGCGGTCGAGCAGCGCAATGCCTTGCTCGCGGGTGAGGCCCGCAATGGCGGGGATGTGCCATTCGTTGTCGGTATTGCCCATTACCCGTAAGACTTGCTCATTCACAAAGCCCTGGAAATGGTGCAACAGCGCCAGCGTCGCCTGCTCCTGTGCGGTGAAGGTGTTGGCGAAGCCGTAGCTCAGCGAGGCACCGAGGGATGTGCTTCGCCCTTCATTCGCGTCATCGTCGAACCCGGCTTCGCCCGCCCGCAGTTTGTCAACGTATGCCTTGATCTGGCTGGCCGTGCGTAGCCCGTCGCGCAGCGCTTGGCCCATTGCCACCGTCAGGGTCAGCGGGTTGCCGCCGCTATACACCAGCAGCGGGCGCCAGTCGTCTTGATTCAGCGTGACGTTATACTTTGCCGCCAGGGCTTCGGCCATTTGGCGGCGCTCGTGCAGCGGCATCGGCGGCAACACCACGCGCAGGGGCAGGTTGCCCAGCCACGCCTGTTCGTCGCGCCGCGAGGTGAGCAGGAACTTGGCCGGGGTGTCGCGCACGGCCCGCAAAAAGTC
Source organism: uncultured Oscillochloris sp. (assembly GCA_903887465.1). Taxonomy (GTDB): domain Bacteria; phylum Chloroflexota; class Chloroflexia; order Chloroflexales; family Chloroflexaceae; genus Oscillochloris. The sequence goes on from CAISPW010000256.1 coordinate 2,185, forward strand.
GGCCAGTTCACGCTGTTCTGCCGCCGTCCAGTGCGACGGAGAGCCAGCCGGGAAGCCCGCCACCGGCTCGACGTTGTCCCACACCCACAGCACCGGCACCTGTCGCAAGATTTGCAGCGCCACGTTGCGCTTTTCGGCTATCTCAGTGATGGTGTTCCAGTCCCGTCCGCTCTGCTGTAACGAGGTGTTGAACAACAGACCCAATTGATCAAGCACCTGTGACAATGTCTTCGGCTGCTCAAAGCTACTCCACAGCACCGGCCCGTTGACGCCGCCCGTCAGGGCGTACCAGCGGGCGAACTCGGCGGCGGTGGTGGTCTTGCCGCTGCCTGCGAAGGCGTGCAACAGCACGATGTGGTGGCGATCAAAGCCGCGATCCAGCGCCAGCAGCGTTTCGTCCCGCCCGAAGAAGCCCACGTCCGGCGTTGGCGGCAGCGCCGAGTCGAGATCGCCGCGCTGCGGGGTCGCATTGGCCCGCTTAATCGTGATGGGCAGGGCGTGCGCCGTCGTTGCGGGCTGAAACACCTGCGTCGCCTGCGCTTCGTA
>CAISPW010000257.1 GCA_903887465.1 uncultured Oscillochloris sp.
CAGAACCAACAGGTTCTGCGCCCTTCGCCGTTTCGTGATTTCGTGTTCGCGTCGTTCGCCACATTCCGCGTATTTCGCGATCCAAACGTAAACACCCTCGCGCTCAGACTGCCTTCTTCATCTCGTAGTCGTTCAGGATCTTCTCGGTCTTCGCATCCACGATCCGGTTGATCAGCCGACGTGACTCGTGCTGATCGCGCAGGGTCTTCGACAGGCTAAAGGATGAACCCATAGTGAAGAAGAAGCCCATTGCGAAGTAGCCCTTGACCCAAGCATCCACAGGGAGGAACCAGACCCCGAGGATCATCATGCCCGACGAGAGGACGAACGAGATCCAGACGAAGGCGATCCATGCCGGTGAGTCCTTTTGGTTTTGCGGGGTGTCCACGGTGTTGCTCCTTATGTCTTGTTGCATACGATGCTCTGGCCATAGGGTAGCAGGACGGGGACAGCGATGCGGTAGCCCAAAGGACACTCGCTAGAGCTTCACCTGGCCCTTCAGGAAGCGCAGGGCCGTCTCGGCGAGGATGGCCGCGCCGGTGGGTAGGCAGCGCTCGTCGATGTCGAAGATCGGCGTGTGATGGGCGCGCATTACGCCGTCGCCGATGGCCGCGCCGAGCATGAGCATGGCACCGGGGGCTTTCTGGCACATGTACGCGAAGTCTTCGGCGCCGAGGCCGGCGGGCGACTGGTCGAGGGCGCTGTCACCGAGGTATTCGCGGCTGATGTCCTTAATCCAGCCGACTACGCGCTGGTCGTTCCAGCCCGCCGGGTAGCCACGGGTGATCTTCAGGCGGTAGTCGCCGCCGAGGGCGCGGGCTACGCCGAAGGCCCGCTCGACCTCCTCGGCCAGCTTGGCGCGTAGCTCCTCGCTATAGCTGCGCAGGGTGCCCTCCATGTAGATTTCGGCGGGGATGACGTTTGCGGCGCTGCCGCCGCGTACCATGCCGATGCTGAGTACGCAGGGCTGCACCGGGTCGAGACGGCGCGACTTGATGCCGTAGAGCGCGTTGATCACCGCCGCGAGCATGAACACGGTGTCGGTGCCCTCGTGGGGGGCCGCGCCGTGACCACCGGTGCCGAGGATGCTGGCCTTGAAGTCATCCACCGCCGCCGAGGCCCAGCCCGAGCGGATGGTGACCTGGCCGAGCGGCAGGGTTGAGTCGACGTGGAGGGCGATCACGGCGTCTACGCCGTCCATGGCACCGTCGTCGATCATGCGCGGGGCACCGCTCTTGCCCTCGCGATCCCACGCCTCTTCAGAGGGCTGGAAGAGAAAACGCACCCGGCCGCGTAGCCCGTCGGCGGCGAAGCGCTCGCGCAATAGGTGGGCCACGCCGAGCAGCATGGCCGTGTGGGCGTCGTGGCCGCAGGCGTGCATCACCCCGACGTTTGTCGAGGTGTAGGGCTGGTTGACCGCCTCGATGATCGGCAGGGCGTCCATGTCCGCGCGGATGGCAATCGTGGGGCCACCTTCATCGCCAAGGTCGCCGATGACGCCGGTCTTGCCGATGCCGGTGCGCACGCGGATGCCGCCGATCTCCTGGAGGGTGTCGGCCACCAGGGCGGCGGTGCGAAGCTCCTGAAAGCTTAGTTCGGGGTGGGCGTGAACATCGCGGCGGAGGCGGATCAGTTCATCAGCAAGGGATCGTGCGTGTGCAAGCATATGGGGCTTCTCTACAGTGTTATTTGGCGGGGCAGGCGATTCGATGAGAGTATAACATCTACACCCAGCTTTTTGTTGGTTTTTGGCGGCCTTACCGCTAAAGATCAACAAAAAAAGATCTTTTTGGGGTGGCGAAACCTCCCTCAAACCCCCCGTTGGCGGCGATGTTGCCCAAGCCCTGTCGCCCGCGAGGTTGGGGTTGCGCTTCAGCGCCTATTATGGTACAATTGTTCGTATGGAGATATTCGCACCTTAGACATGGGCGTTGAAGCGAAGTAAGTAACCCACGGCTAAAGCTCGTGGGCTTTACCCTCGTCTACCGACGAGTCGGTATCCGGGTAGTATGGCACACTTACGGGTACCCGACCGGCAATATTGCCAGCCGCGATCACATCTGCATGACCAGCGAGTCCGCAGCGTGTGCACACAAACGAGGCTTGGGTCTTGCGGTTCTCCTTCGCGATACAACCGCATTTCGGACAGGTACGAGAGGTATTCCGAGGATCAACGGCATAGACAGGAACACCCGCCAGTGCGGCCTTATAGACGATAAAGGCACGCCGTTGGGCAAACGACCAACTATGGAGTGTTGCACGCTGAGACCTGCGAGCCGTTACCCGCGTGCGAATGTGCGTCAGATCTTCCAACGCTATCGCCCGTTTTGTGCCTTCGGCCTTCGCAACAATCTGTTTCGAGAGATTGTGATTCACCCAGGTAGCGAAGCGATATTCCTGTCCCGCCAGCTTCTTCAACCGGCGGCGGGTACCGTGGGTGCGCTTCCGCTGGAGCCGGTTTCGCAGGCTTCGATGCCGGTAGCGGATG